>JANNRV010000098.1:0-15524 GCA_031401775.1 Bacteroidia bacterium
GGTAAACTTATCGGTGAGTTTGGCATTGCCACCCAGTGAAAAGTTGTCCCGCTTTACATTGTTATTCTGCATGTAGCCGCTCTCGTCAAGGTGGCTGTAATTGAAATTGAGGTTACCAAAATCAGAGCGTGCTCCAAGACCAATAGAGGTATTGGAAGAAGTACCCTTCTTGAAGAAATCAGCCACGTTGTTAGGTGCCGCGGAAGGAATATAACCTTGTGCAGGAATAGTTGCTCCGGGTGCTGCAGGAATTCCAGGGATCTTAAAATCAGCTCGATCAGGGAACACATTGCGCCACTCATAGTATGGGTGACGGGGCTTGCCTCCTCCGGGAATGGTAGGAGACTGACCATTGAATACGTTTCCCCAGTTACTGAAAAATTCTCCATAGTCTCCGTCAAAACCATTGCCCCACTTGTTCTGAAACTCAGGAAGGATGGCTTCGATGGTGAATAAAGACTGGCTTACAGAAGCTTCAAACTTGCGTGCATTCTTGTTATTGGCGCCTGCCTTGGTAGTCACCAGGATTACACCATTACGGCCTTGTGAACCGTAAAGTGCAGTAGCACTCAAACCGCGAAGAACGTTGATGCTCTCCACGTTGTTGGGGTCAAGGTCAAAGAAACGGTTCGGGGAATTCTGCCCGTCCTGGAAGTTTGTGTTGTTGTCTTGCTGGTTGCCCTGGGTATTGATAGGTACTCCGTCTACAACCCATAGTGGCTGTGAGTTACCCGATACCGTACTGATACCGCGGATGTTGATCTTAGAACCTGAACCGGCCATACCGGAAGAGTTCAAAATCTGAAGACCGGGAGTACGGCCTTGTAAGGCGCGACCTAAGTCGGTCTCAGGCTTGTTGGCTAAATCAGTTGAGGAAATGGTAGTGGCCGCATAACCAAGCGCCTTTCTGTCGCGCTCAATACCTTGTGCAGTCACAACAACTTCAGTCAACTGTTTCACATCAAGACCAAGAGAAACATCAATAACCGAGCGATCACCAATAGCCACTTCCTGAGTGGTGAGACCAATAAAAGAAAATACCAGTGCACCACCAGTGGAGGGCACTGTCAATTTGTAGTTACCATCGGTATCGGTAACTGTTCCATTCGTAGTTCCTTTCAGAACTACGTTCACGCCAGGTAAAGTTGTTCCGTCTTCTGTAGCGGCAACTTTTCCTGAAACCACTCTTTCTTGTGCGAAAGCACTCAGCACAAAAACGAGTGAGAAGCATACTAGTAAAAACTTCTTCATATTATGTTGGTTGGTTAAAAATTTTGACTCTACCTGATTGAAAAAGAATTACTCTATTCAAAAAGATATTACATCAAATCTCCTTCTAACCAAAAGAGTATAAAACCCCCTTATGGGATTAAATAATTATGAAAAATATTAACCAATATGGGGTATAAAATAAACAGTCAAATTCTAATTTATAATCAAAAACAGCAACAGTGAATTAAAATGGGGTATGTAAATACCCCTATTGCCCTACCTCCATTAACACGAAGAGATACTTTTATAATGAGTCATTGCAAAGTCAGAAGAATAAAAATAAAACGTCCCAACCCTCGTTAGAAGGATGGGACATTGTTGTGAGCCTGCAGGGATTCAAACCCCGAGTCTTCTGATCCGTAGTCAGATGCTTTATTCAGTTAAGCTACAGGCCCTTCCGTTAGAAGAGTCGCAAATTTATAAGAATATATCCGTTCAACAAAAGAAGCTTTTGGCCCATGCCCACAAAAAACCTATTTTTGGCACTTTATCAAAGACACCTTATGATTTCCAGATTTTTAGTGGTTCTTATCCTTATTATAGCTGCATTCACAACATTTGCACAGGAGGTAAAGAAGGTTGCCCGCCCGGATATACCGGGTACATTTTTAGTTGACCTGGGTATAAACCAGGCAGTACACGAACCAGAGAATTTTAGCCAAGGGTTTTGGGGATCGCGCACTGTAAATTTATATTACCAATATCCGCTCCGTTTCGGACGTTCAAAATTTAGTTTTAACCCTGGGCTCGGGGTAAGCCTGGAACGTTTTAAACTCAAGAATAATTATTCGCTTAACCCCACGAAAGATGCTGAAGGAACTTATGCCTTATATGATACGGATACTGTCTACTCAGGAGTAAAAAAGAGCATGATCGTTGCAAATTATTTTGAGATACCTCTGGAGTTTCGATTTGATTCAAAACCAGAAGATGTAGCTACGAGTTTTAATTTTGCCATAGGAGCTCGCGCTGGTGTCCTCTTTGATGCGCTAACCAAAATCAAATACAAGGAGGATGGAGAAACAAAGATCCTGAAGAACAAACAAAATCATGGCCTGAATCCCTTTAGGTATGGAGTCTACACCAGAATAGGGGTAGGTGGATTTAATCTTTTCTTTATCTACAACTTGTCTCCACTCTTTGAAAAAGACAAAGGACCAGACAAGACTACAATGAACATATTTACTACTGGCATCTCGATTAACGGTTTCTAATACTCTATTTGCCGATGAAGTTTGGCTTCCTTTTTTCTAAAAAAGCATTTACACCTTCTTTGTAGTCATCAGTAGCCCCTGCTGTCTCCTGACTGTAGGCTTCGTATTCAAGCATTTCCTCCAATGAAGAGGTTGCCGCTTTGTTCAGCATCTTCTTAATAATTCCAATACTCTTAGTCGGTGCCTTGGCAAAATAGTCTGTGTATTCCTTAACGACAGCATTCAATTGATCAGCACTAACCACCCTATTCACTAATCCCAGTTCAAGGGCTTCTTTGGCTTTTACCCGAGAGCCCATAGTACAAAGTTCAAATGCCTTAGCCTTACCGATTAGTTGTGGTAAGAAATAGGATGAACCTGAATCTGGAACTAATCCAATGTTAATAAAGACTTCGATAAGTATCGCTTCCTCAGCCGCCACAATCATGTCACAAGCCAATGCCATAGAACAGCCCGCTCCGGCCGCCACTCCATTCAATCTGCAAATAATGGGCTTGGGTAAATTTCGCATGGCGCGAATGATGGGGTTGTATCTCTTATGAAGCGAATCCATGAATGATCTCTTCTCTTGCGCTGCTCCGGCCTTTAAATCCTGACCAGAACAAAATGCCTTACCTTCTCCGGTAAGAACAACAACTCTCACTAAATCATCTTTGGCAATTTGTTTCCAGACATCCTGAAGTTCATACGTTATCTCATCATTTAAGGCATTATAAACCTCTGGACGATTCAAAGACAAAGTCGCCACTCCATCCGTTACATTGTACTTTAGAAATTTAAAATCCATGTATCAAAAATTAATTCAAAATAAAATTTTTAAGCCACCAAATCCAATTGAAAAACCAACTACTGCACCCAAAAGAATTTCACGCGGTGTGTGAGCATTGAGAAAAAGACGCGATGACATTACTAAGCCTGCAATAGCAATGATTGCTGCAGTTGGCCAAAGTAAACTCCCTTCCACTATTTTATTCAGCGGTAATACAATACCAACTGCCCCCCACATTGAAAGGCTATGAATGCTTATTTTATAAAAGAAAGTGATAAGCGTAGAGATGGCAACTAATAAGGTAACAATTAACATCAATTTATTGAAGTTTGATCCAAAAGAACCTTTGTAGAAAAAAAGAGCTGTGACGAGGGAGTAAATGATAGAAATGAAAATGAAGGGCATGATCCGCTCTGCTCGGGATGCTAAAGTAAAGGATGATATAACCCCATTTACTTTAAACATGACAATATTAAGAGCAGGTAAAACAAAGGTTACAAAAAACACAAGCAGTACAAACAATTTTAAGGCACTGGTTTTTATCAGTAACATTTGTGGAAAAAATATTCCTAGTAACAAGACAAGGTAAGTTGTCATCAACAACGGATGAAAAACAATTGAAATCATCTTAGCGGCTACTCTCACTTGCGCATTTCTTTTCTCAACCGTGCCACCGGAATATTGAGTTGCTCACGGTATTTGGCAACGGTTCGTCTGGCAATATTGTAACCCTTCAAATTTAACACATCCTCCAATTTATCGTCTGACAGCGGCTTGCTCTTATCTTCCTCATCAATAAGCTCTTTTATGATTTGCTTCACCTCACGGCTGCTTACCTCTTCACCGGAATCGGTCGCAATACCTTCCGAGAAAAAATATTTTAACGGGAAAATTCCAAAATCAGTTTGAACAGCCTTACTGCTCGCCACACGACTCACTGTAGAAATATCCATGTTGATCATCTGCGCAATATCCTTTAAGATCATTGGCCTAAGTTTTGTCTCATCTCCTTCCAGAAAATAATCGTATTGAAAATCAACAATTGCTTTCATCGTACGCAAGAGCGTATGTTGCCTTTGCTTAATGGCATCAATAAACCATTTAGCCGAATCTAGCTTCTGTTTTACAAAGGTGACTGCCTCCTTTAACTTCTTGTCTTTTTTATCACTCTTGTCATATGCTTTAAACATTTCTGTGTAGGAACGACTTATACGCAACTCAGGAGCATTTCTGGAGTTTAGCGTAAGATCCATCTTGCCATTATTATTGGTGAGCATAAAATCCGGAATCACAAACTGATTCTTTACCATGCCCGCGTTACCCTCTCCGCCCGGCTTCGGGTTTAGTTTAATGATCAGATCAATGGCATCTTTTATATACTCTTCATCATCCAAGTCAAGCTTCTTAAGAATTTTCGCGTAATGCTTTTTTGTAAATTCTTCATAGCACTCGCTGATAATTCTTTTGGAAACAATCACATCAACATCCTGTCCGTCATCCATACGTTCCAACTGAAGCAATAAACATTCTTGCAGATTTCGTGCTGCAATGCCAGCGGGATCAAAATTTTGAATTTTCTTTAAAACTCCCTCTACCTCCAAAAGATTGGTCTCAATGCCCTGCGAAAAGGCAAGGTCATTGACAATTGATTCCAACTCTCTCCGAATATATCCATCACTTTCAATACTCCCCACCAACTGCTTTCCTATTGCATAGTGATGATCATCAAGTCCTAAAAAACCCAATTGAGTCATTAGGCTTTCATGCAGCGAGGTACCCATGGCCAGTGGCATTTCGCGCTCTTCCTCATCTCCATCATTTTGGGTCTTAAAGGAGGTATTATCATCATCTCCCAGGTATTCCTTCAAGTCAACTTCAGAATCTTCAGCCGAAGGAGCTTCTTCTTCAGTCTCTTCGGTCTCATTTTCATTGGATTCTGCCTCGGGTAATTCATCCTCTCCTTCTTCGAGAGCGGGATTGATCTCCATTTCTTCCTCAATTCTGTTTTCAAGTTCGGCTGTGGGCACCTGAAGCAACTTTATAAACTGTATTTGCTGTGGCGAGAGGCGTTGTTGAAGATTCTGACTTAGTCCAAGTTTTTGCATTGAAGCATTTTCTAGATCCAAAGTTACCAATTCAGGCCTTCAGACAAAAGGATTATTGTAAGGCGTGAAAAAGTGGTGAATGCCGAGAGGAAATAGCTTCATAAGATAGATTTATTTGACCTATCCATTAATAAGGTTTTGATAAAAAAATCAAAATGACGTTTTTTACTGCTTATCTGCTTTATGAGACGTACGAAGATCAAAGAACTACTGTCTGCGAGTCCTGCAGGCCAAACTGTGAAAGTCCAGGGCTGGGTGCGCACTTTTAGAAATAATCAATTCATTTCTATCAATGACGGATCAACGATAAACAATTTACAGATTGTGGTTGAACTCAATTCATTGGAGGAAGCTACGCTGAAAAGAGTTACTACTGGAGCTTGTGTTTCCGTTTCGGGTGAACTCATCGCTTCCTTGGGAAAAGGGCAAGCAGTAGAAGTGAAAGCAAAAGAAGTTGAGATTTTAGGAGATTGTGATCCGGAAAAATATCCACTCCAACTAAAGAATAGACCGAGCCTGGAGTACCTCCGTGAGATTGCTTATTTAAGATCTCGGACAAATACCTTTGGAGCCGTCATGCGTGTAAGGCACGCGATGGCATTTGCCGTGCATAAGTTTTTCAATGACCGCGGTTTTTGTTATATCCATACCCCCATCATCACGGGTTCTGATGCAGAAGGAGCAGGTGCCATGTTTCGCGTAACGACCTTGGATGTAAACAATCCTCCGCGCGATGAACAAGGCCGTATCAATCATAAGGAAGATTTCTTTGGGAAGGAAACTAATCTAACTGTATCGGGTCAACTTGAAGTTGAGACCTATGCATTAGCACTTAGTGAGACCTATACCTTTGGCCCAACCTTCCGCGCTGAGAATTCCAATACGACACGGCACCTTGCCGAATTCTGGATGATTGAACCGGAGATGGCATTTTATGATATCAGTGACAACATGAAGCTTGCCACCGATCTATTGCAATACTTAGTTAAGTATGCACTCGACAATTGTTCCGAAGATTTGGATTTTCTAAACAAAAGAGCGCAAGAAGAAGAAGCAACTAAACCCCAGGATCAACGAAGTGAGCTTAGTCTGATTGACCGTTTGAAGTTTGTTACAGAAAATGAATTTCAAAAGCTTACCTACACAGAGGCGATTGATATTTTAAGAAACTCTACCCCTAACAAAAAGAAAAAATTTCAATACCTTATTGATCAATGGGGCGTTGACTTGCAATCTGAACACGAGCGCTACCTGGTGGAGAAGCATTTCAAAAAACCTGTCATCCTTTACAATTATCCAAAAGAAATCAAAGCCTTCTACATGCGTCAAAATGAAGACGGCAAAACAGTAGCCGCGATGGATGTTTTATTCCCCGGCATTGGAGAAATCATTGGTGGATCGCAACGCGAAGAGCGTTATGACAATCTTTTAAAGCGCATTCAGGAAATGAACCTGCCCGAGAAGGAACTATGGTGGTATCTTGAATTAAGAAAATTCGGATCTGCACCTCACAGCGGTTTTGGACTAGGCTTTGAACGCTTGATGCTATTTGTAACGGGTATGACCAATATTCGCGATGTTATTCCATTTCCCAGATTCCCAGGAAACGCGGAGTTCTAAGAGGAGTTATTCTAATTCATTTTCGTTTAAATGCCAATAAGGGGATTGTCCCCTGATAGGCTATTTTTCGTGTAATCCCTAGTCCAAAAAGCTTTTCATACAAGCTTAATTCATGAGTAAAGGTTGTGAGCAAGTCTGCTTTCATTTCTTTAATATATCTATCAATAGCGTCAGCGACATCTTCATCAATGACTAACTTAAAATCAATCTTAGAATAGCCTGTTTTTTGTAGCAAAGTCTCTACTTCCATTCGTTTCAACTCCACTGCCTTATCAATGGCGGGTACGATATGAACCATATGAATATTAGAATCAAAAATCTTTGCAAAGGGAATAATCGTGTCTAATTCTTTCGAAAAATTCTTTAGGTCTGAGGCATAGACCACATGATTGAAACTTCTATACTCTGCAAGCCTTGGAATCGCTAAGACAGGCACATTGATGGCATCAATAACAGAAACGGCCGTGCCACCCAATCGAAATTTTTTAAGATTACTCGCACCCTGGCTTCCCATCATGACCAGATTAGTAGGGTTATTTTCGGTATACCTTTTTACCATTTCTGCTACTGTGTGAGTCTTTACTGCTTTAAATACAATTGGCGCATTGGTTTTTTGCTTTAATTCTTTAACCAACTTGGCTCCCTCCTCTTCCGAGGCGGTAAATAGTGATTTTTCAATTTGCTTCCATCTCAAGTTAGATTTAGGAACGCCATCCAATCGCACACCATTTACTATTGTAAATGAAACATCGAGTTTGGATGCCATTTTAATAGCATAGTTGATTCCTACTTTAGATAAGGTTGAGAAATCTGTGAGGAGGACGATGTTAAGTGTTGCCATAGGGTTGTATTTATTCAAAAATAGGACTTTCACGAGCGAGATAAAAATTAAACTTTCTTCACCAATAAGAGAAGAAGGGCCAAATTATCTGGATCAAAGTTGATGAGCATCCTTTCATCAAAAACCCCTGATGAGAAAAGGAATGCTATTTCTTCTCCACTGCGTGTCCACCAAACTCATTTCGTAAAGCAGCTACTATTTTACCAGAAAAAGTGTCTTCTACCTGAGAGCGATACCTCATTAATAAGGACATCGTAATTACGGGAGTAGCTACTCCCATCTCCAAGGCAGTCTCCACAGTCCATTTACCCTCACCGGAAGAATGCATAACTCCTTTAATTGAATTCAGATTCTTGTCTTTCTCTAATGCGCTTTGGGTTAGTTCCATCAACCAGCTTCTTACTACAGAGCCATGGTTCCAAACTTTAGAAACGGCCGACAAATCCATTTCACCATCATATCGATGAAGCAATTCAAAACCTTCTGCTATAGATTGCATCATACCATACTCAATTCCATTGTGCACCATTTTTACAAAATGTCCACTTCCGGCTTTGCCGCAATACAAGTATCCGTTCGGAACAGATATTGACTTAAAAAGTGAATCACAATGATCAAAGATTTCTTTCTTGCCACCAATCATGGTACACACGCCATGAAGTGCTCCATTGACTCCTCCACTGGTGCCACAGTCCAATAAGTGGATTCCAGTTTTCTCTAAATCACGGGCACGGGCAATCGTTTCTTTATAATGAGAATTACCGCCATCTATAAGAATATCACCGGCTTTTAAATGATTTTTTAAGTTGTTCAAAATTACATCAACAACATTGCCGGCAGGCACCATCAGCCAGATGACTCGCTTTCCGGTTAGAGAATTAACCAGATCAGGAATAGACTGAGCCGTGGAGATGCCTTCCGCTCCTATTTTTTCAACGGCAGCTTTATTAACATCAAAGGCCGTTACCTGATGCCCATGATTCTTAAAATTAAGCGCAAGGTTATATCCCATCTTGCCAAGGCCAATTAATCCTAATTGCATGTGATTTTGATTTGATATCAAATAAAACTATTTAAAACCAGTACTCCTATCAGGCCGCTGACTGACACAACGGTTTCCATCAACGACCAGGACTGAAAAGTCTGCCGAAGGGTTAAATTAAAGTATTCTTTAAACATCCAGAAGCCAGTATCATTTACATGTGAAAACATGAGACTGCCGGCTCCAACGGCAAGCACCATCAATTCAGGACTTACTCCTGGCTGGGTGGTAAGGGGAGCTACAATGCCAGCTGCCGTTAATGCAGCAACGGTAGCAGAACCAACAGAAACTCTTAATAACCCAGCTATCAACCAGCCTAAAAACAAAGGAGATAAATACAGTCCAGTTGAGATAGAAGTAATGTAAGTGCTTACACCTCCATCCACTAATACCTGCTTAAAAGCTCCTCCGCCTGCAATGATGAGCATAATCATCGCGATCCCGCTAATGGACTGAGTAAGCAATCCAGCAACTTCAACTATTTTCTTTCCTCTTCTAATAGCCAAAAAATATGAAGCGATAAGCACGGCAAATAATAATGCTACCATCGGCTCTCCTAAAAATTTAAGCAATCCTGATGTAAGCTCCAGCCAGGAACCCAACAGCGATGAAGCAGCAATCATTACCACCGGTAATAATGCAATGGTAATACTCAGCGCAGTAGAAGGCATTTCTCCCTCACTAAGTTGCTTGGAAGCGATGAATTCCATGGGGACGTTTACATTAATTTTGCGTAAAGTTTTTGAGAACACAGGCCCTGCAAGAATAATAGTAGGAATACTTACTGCAAATCCATATAAAAGAGTCTTTCCGATATCTGCATGAAAGACGGCTGCAATGGCTGTAGGCCCGGGATGAGGTGGAAGAAATCCGTGGGTTACAGAAAGTGAAGCTGCCATCGGGATGCCCACATAAAGCAAGGGCAAGCGAGCAGAGACTGCAATTGAAAATATGAGTGGCACCAGGATTACAAAGCCTGCATTGTAAAACAAAGGGATACCCACTACCAAGCCGGTAAGCATAACAGCCCATTGTATGTACTTAATGCCGAATTGCTTTATCATTGCTTGGGTAATCCGTTGCGCTGCGCCACTTTCTTCGACCAGTTTGCCAAACATGGCTCCTAACCCTAACACCAGTGCCATCGTACCCAGCGTGCTTCCAATTCCGCTTTCAATGGAATGAAATACGTCTTGAACAGGCATTCCCTGCATAAGCCCTGCGGCAATCGATACCATCAAGAGTGCAATCAATGGTGGAAACTTTAAAAGAATTAGTACCAACAGAATGAGAACACTAAAAAGAACAATTAATAAGGGCATGATTACAGATTCTTAATGTGTAGAAAATCAGTCTTAAGATTTTTATACAGCGATTCGAAGAGGATAAACTTCTTACTATAGGCTTGATGTTTTTTTTCATCAGGATTAAAGATTCTTGCCTTATTATTTGCAGGAGGAACATAAGCAATCCCTAACGACTTTAAACCCATCATCGCAGCACCCAAGGCAGAGGCATCACTTTTAGAGTCTACCTCCACTGTCTTTCCAAGGACATCGGCCATGAGCTGCACCCAAAAATCGGATTTCGTGAATCCTCCGCTAGCAATAACATGTTTGGCAGGACAGACTGCTTCTTCGACAGCTCTTACTATGCTATTTATCTCCAGGCAAATACCTTCTAAGATGGCTCTCTTGAAATGGGCGAGTTTGTGCTGTATGCCCACGCCAAAGAATACGCCCTTTGCATGAGGATCATAGATAGGAGCACGCTCTCCCAATACATAAGGAAGAAAAATTAGTCCTTCAGTATCGGCAACAGAAAATGCTTCTGCATCAAAAACTTTGGCATCCGATTTTACTTTCTCGAAGTTTTCGGCAAACCAAGAGAGCAATACCGCTCCGTTGTTAGTCGCCCCACCCACAATGAAATACTGCTCGTCTAACCGGTAATTAAAAATTCTCTGCTTCTCATCCTTTTTATGCCTCTCTGAAGCCATTCGCACCGCACCGCTGGTACCTATCGTAATGGAAAGGTCACCTTCTTCCATGGCACCGCTTCCTAAATTGGCAAGACAACCATCGCTGGCTCCAATAATAAATGGAGTAGTACTTGCAATACTCAATGCAGTAGCGATCTCCGTTTTTAAATTGGTAAACTGATGATAGGGCGAAACAGGTTGAGATAATTTATCTGAATCAATCCCAATTGCATCCAGTGCCAGCTGAGACCATTTCAAATTACGATTGTCAAACAATCCGGTGGCGGATGCAAGCGAATAGTCGATCTTAAATTCACCAAAAAAATTAAAGAAGATATATTCCTTAATGGAAATAAATTTATGCGTTGCTGAAAATAGTCTTGACTGCTCTTCCTTCATCCAAAGAATTTTGCACAACGGAGACATAGGATGAATCGGTGTACCACTCTGTTCATAAATAGCTTTAGACTCAGGCTTTAATTTTAAAGCCTCGGCTTGGATCGTACTACGCATATCAGCCCAGATAATCAGCGGTGTCAGCGACTTACCTGATTTATCAACCGCCATCAGGCTGTGCATGGCGCAACTAAAGCTTATCCCTAATAATGCTTTTGAATTCCCTGTTTTGAAGAGTATAGTTTGAATTACTTCAACAACTGCATTAAAAATTGTATCCGGATTTTGCTCCGCATAGCCGGGATGAGGATAGGAAGTTGGATAGGGCTTGTTAAAACTGGCCAGCACAGTGCCATCGGTTGCCACGGCAAGGCCTTTAGTACTTGTGGTGCCAATATCAATGGCAAGTATGAAAGAGATCAATCGATTCGTTTAGGAATCGGAAAAGTTAATAAATAAGGTTGAAAAGTAAAGGCCGGAAAAGGATACTTTCTCAGCGCTTCAAAAACTTATACGTGCTTTTGAAGTTGGATTCAGAATCTTTCAAGGCAAGCAAGTAATAGCCTGAGGGAAGGTCTTTGACTTTCAGACGCAATTCATAACGGTCCAAAACTTCGGTTTCCACTTCTATAATATTACCGAGAATATTATGCAACGTCATACGGATTTTATCAGTGCAAGGGGATTCAAATTTAACGCTTAGGTATTCGGTAGCGGGATTAGGATAAAACTGAACCAATTTCGATTGGTCTCCATGCCCTGTAGAAAAGCCCGATTCATCACGGCCTTGGGCAAAGCCTAAATTGCTGAGGAACAGGCCTAAGATTGCAACGAATATGATTTTTCCCGTTTTCAATTATGTCTTATTACGTCAAAATCTCACAAAAGGATTTAATTAATCCGCTTATTAGCAATTTAATGAGGATTAGATGCAATTAGTAAGCCAATAGTTTAATCAACTCATAAAAGAAAGCGGATGCTCACTAAATTTGGGTGAGTTGTGGGATTAGGCGTCATGACACCTGTGAGGTGTTGGAAGCCTCTTTTATCGCAAAAATTCTCTCCGTTAATGAGTGAGGCTCTTAATTGCCTGAGGCAAAAATTCAATCAAATCAGATGCGATGAGAGAGTGCAGGCCCTTGTCCCTTGCAGCCAAATCACCCGCAAGACCATGGACATATACGCCCATAACCGCAGCGTCTAACGCAGAATAGTGCTGAGCCAACAGTCCTGTTAAAATTCCTGTCAACACATCTCCACTTCCTCCCTTTGCCATCCCGGGATTACCTGAGGAATTAAAATAGACTTTTCCGTCCGGTGTAGTGATGGAAGTATGTGCTCCCTTCAGGACAACAAGAGCCTTAGTTGCTAAAGAAAGCTGCTGCTGTTTTTCTAGTCGTTCAAAATCATTTTTCCAACTTCCTACCAATCTTTCAAACTCTTTAGGATGAGGGGTAAGAATGCTTCCATTCGGAATTCTGGTCAAAAGATCAGGATGGGCAGCCAGAATATTTAATCCGTCTGCGTCAATAACCATTGGCTTTGCCAGTTCAATAACTGCGGTAAAAGCGTCCCTTGTTTGAGATTCCATTCCAATACCAGGACCGATTCCAATTACATCAAATCCTGTCAAATCTGTAAAGCCTGTAAAATGAGTTTCATCGGCATCTATCAATGTCATTGATTCCGGAACTGCTGTTTGCACAACCACATTGCCTGACCTCGGAACATGAACCGTCAGTAAGCCAATGCCTGAACGCAAACAGGCTTTGGATGCCAAGACACAAGCTCCCATCTTTCCATAACTACCCGCAATAAGTAATGCTTTGCCATTATCTCCTTTGTGATCAAACTTTGAAAGCTGTTTCAGCTTTTTCTTAACTGCTTTAGCTGTTATATAAAAATTATTCGTCCCTACCACCTTTATATAATTTTTGCTAAGTCCAATATCAAGTACATGCCATTTACCAACATAAACATGATTTTCGGGGAGTAAGAATGCCAGCTTCGGTAGCTGAAAGGTTATTGTTTGCTGAGCATTAACAATCGGCCCTGTTGAATTTGAATCAATCATTAAACCGGAAGGAACATCCACCGCAATACGAACGGCATTGGTTTTGTTGATACAATTAATAGCCTGCGCATATATTCCTTCAATTGGTCGAGATAATCCCGACCCAAAGATGGCGTCAATAATAATAGCACAATTAATAAATAGTCCTTGATCTGCTGTCGAGGTGATTTCAAACGTCTCTATCTTATCCGTGATCTTTGAAAGATTTTTTTTGAAATCTTCGGTTTCTTTACCACTTCCTCTAACGATCCAAACTTTCACCGAAAAACCACATTCATTAAGTAAACGGGCAATGCCCAGGCCATCTCCACCATTGTTACCCGTGCCACAAACAACTCCCACTGTATTCGTGGTGTCAAATTTTTCCATGAACCAAGTCACAAATGCATGGCATGCCCTTTCCATGAGCTTAATAGAAGGAACGGGTTCCTGCTCGATGGTGTAGGCATCAAGTAATTTTATTTGCTGTGAATTCAGAATTTTAATCATTGCTTACTTCAGGTTTTCAACGATCTACTTCACCCAATACGACATCCAGCGAACCAAAGATTGCAATCAAATCGGCAATCAATACGCCTCGGCTAACCTCGGGTAAGACAGAAAGGTTAACAAACGAACACGCGCGCGCTTTACACCGAAATGGAATATCGCTCTTTCCATCCGCACGGAAAAAGAAACCAAGTTCGCCCTTAGGATTTTCCGCTCGCACATAAAAGTCCTGGGCCTTAGGTCGTATTTTTTTTGGAACCAATGCTTGAGGATCAAAATCACGGGTACGTTTATGCTCGCCCTTTAATTTTTCAAGGCATTGGTCAATAAGCTTCATGGATTCTCTGATCTCTGCAAGTCTAACCCAGGTGCGGTCCCAGCAATCGCCTATTTGTCCCATCTTACCCTCGCCAATGGGAATCTCAAAATCCAATTCAGGATAAACTGAATACCCATCTACTTTACGAAGATCAAAACGCAAGCCACTCGCACGTAGCATGGGTCCCGTGACTCCGCTATTGATAGCGAGCGCAAGTGGAAGCACACCCACGTTTGCTGTTCGGTCAATGAAAATTCTGTTATCGATCAGCAGCCGCTGAAGTTCATCCAGTTTTGGTTTGAAGTAGTTTATAAACTCTCCACAACGATCTTCGAAGCCAACGGGTAAATCGTAAAACAGACCACCTACCCAAATGTAATTGTAAAGTAAACGCGCTCCGCAGACCCACTCCAACATCCTGAGAATATGTTCCCTGTCGCGCATGGCCCAGAAGAAAGGGGTGAATGCTCCTAAATCCATTCCGTAAGTTCCGATGGCGATAAGATGAGACGAAATACGATTCAACTCCGCCACCAATACGCGTATGTATTCAACACGTTTAGGAATTTTATCAGCAATGCCCAACATGCGCTCCACTCCCATCGCATAGGCATGTTCCGAATTCATCGAAGCCACATAATCCATACGATCGACAAATGGAATAATCTGATTGTAGGGCAAATTCTCTGCATGTTTCTCAAAGCACCTGTGCAAATAGCCGATGTGAGGCACAACATCTTTCACTACCTCTCCATCGGATAGCACCTCAAGTCTCAACACTCCATGCGTAGAAGGATGCTGCGGACCAAGGTTGATGATCATCTCCTCCGTCCGCAATTCTCCCAGCTTAAACTTATTAGGTTCTGAGTCAGTGAGGTTGTTGGGCTTAAATTGATATTGTTGAGTCAATTTACAATGGATAATGTTCAGTTGACAATTATTGCTTCGCTCTAGAAGTTTTAATGGATGCTGTGAGAATTTTTACAAGTTCTGTATTCTTCTGCAAGAATACACTTCCAATGTTACCATCTAAAATTTCTGAGTCTATTAATAATCGAATCCAATACTGTGTTTCATTTGCTTCTTTATTAGCAATAGAAAGCTTATGAATAAAATCTGCCTTTGACTCGGCTTGGTTTGCTTCTTCAACTAATGCACCAACAGCAGTTCCGCTGCGAAGTAATTGTTTTGATAATACAAATTCTCTTTTCTTTTCTTGCAGATGAGAGTACACTTTAATAGTCTCCAAAGCAAAAGCATAGCTTTTAAGCTTAAGAACGTTCTCACCTTTATTGATTGTCAATTGTAAATTATCCATTGTCAATTAGCATCAGTATTCTGACTTAACCACAATATCCCTATACAATTCCTGATGTTGATAATCTTTTCTTAAAGGAAATCC
>JANNRV010000099.1:0-44687 GCA_031401775.1 Bacteroidia bacterium
CTTAGTGCCACATCACCTGAAGTACTGAAAGTAGAATTATTAAAGTATAATAACATTGAAAATGTAACGGCTGTATCACATGTACTGGCCGCAGGGCAAATGTATGGGGAATCCTATAAGCGCACGTTGGATGAAAAAGACTGGACTGATTTGAATTACTATGCTACCGATGAAGATTATCTCAAGAATCTGGAAGTCCCTTTGGTTGCCGGCAGATATTTTTTGGAAAAAGACGGAGCCTCCAATAAAAACTTTATTGTGTTGAACGAAAAGGCAGTAGAGGCATTTCATTTCCAATCTCCTCAGGAAGCCCTTGGAGAAGAAATTATTCTTCAAAAGGACTCATCGCGTAAACAAATCATTGGTGTGGTGAAAAACTATAACCACCAAATGTTGATGGAAAAGATGGATCCCTTGTCGCTGATTTATAATCCCAAAGAGTACAGTTTGCTACAGGTAAAGTATACGGGCACCTACGAGGAAGCCGGCAAAAGTATTGAAACAGCATGGGCAAAGATCAATCCAACGCTGAAAGTGGATTACAAAGATTTCGATGCCGAAGTGCATAAATTCTATGATATTCTTTTTGGTGACCTGGTCAGTATCCTTGGCGTCATCTCATTTCTTGCTATTACAATTTCCTGTTTGGGTCTTCTAGGTATGGCTACCTATGCCACCGAAACGCGCATGAAAGAAATTTCCATTCGCAAGGTACTGGGCAGCAGTAATGCTTCATTGATTTACCTTTTATCAAAGGGGTTTGTGTCGATGCTGTTGATTGCCATTGTACTGGCTGTACCGGCTGCTTACTTTATAAACAACCTGTGGCTCGAGCAGCTTGCGTACCATGTTTCCGTAGATGTTATCACCATCGTTCTGGGTATTGTGATACTTATTATCTTCGGAATAGTCACAATCGGTTCACAGGCGTGGCGCGCTACGTTTGTTAATCCGGTTGAGAATTTGAAGAGCGAGTAGATTGTTATGGGTGAGAATTGATCTCCATCTCCATCCAATACAGATCAAGTCCTTTTCCCCAATAATCCTTTTCGGTTTTGATGAGCACCAAACCGAATTTTTCAAAAAACTTATAAACTAACTGAGATGTGGTCACGATCAATTTTCTAACCGTAGGCACAGATCGGAAGGCAGCGAGACAGTACTCCATAGCTTCACCACCAAAACCATGTCCTGCAGAGTCGGGATGAAAAAAAATCCATCGTACATGACCAATGGTGTTGTTGTCGGTGAGGAGATAACCCGTTCCTCCTACAATTTTGTTTTCATGTTCAAGGGTTAAGTACGTAGCTGCATGTTCTTCCAGATATTCTTCAAATTCAGTAACCTCATTTTGATCAAAGTATTTTGGGACGTTGAGTTTTAAAATCTCAAGGAGGGCCTGCTGATCAGAAGGACGGTAGGAGCGAATCATCTTCTGTTATCGCGAGTAGCTGCAAAGGGAAGCGGGCGGCACGAAGCGATCCCCAAATTTATTGGGATTGCTTCTCCCGATAGCGATCGGGATTGTAATTGACCTATGCTTATTTTTGTGTAGCACTTCGTTACTTGAAATGCTTTAGCATCACAATCTCCTCTGCCTTCAGGAAGCGCCACTGACCACGGGTTAAATCTTTTTTATCCAAGCCTGCATAGATCGTGCGATCCAACTTCACCACCTGATAGCCCAGTGACTCAAATATTCTCCTCACTACACGGTTCCATCCAATATGAATTTCCAATCCGATGGTCTTTTTATCCTCACTCACAATGGCAATCTCATCCACTCTGGCTTTTCCTTCTTCCAGGTGTACACCTTCCTGAATTTTTAGAAAGTCATTCTTAGTCATTGGCTTGTCCAGTTCCACTTTGTAAACTTTCTTGGCCTGATACGATGGATGGGTAAGTTTGTCGGCAAGGTCACCGTCATTGGTGAGCAGCAATAACCCTGTTGTGTTACGGTCGAGGCGGCCTACAGGATAAATACGTTCTTTCACTGCACCGGATACCAAACCCATCACCGTGCTGCGTTCCTGCGGATCATCGGTGGTGGTGATAAATCCCTTTGGCTTGTTCAATAAAATGTAAACAGGCTTTTCCGCTTTCAGTATTTTGTCTTCATAGCGCACTACATCACCCTTCTTCACTTTATAACCCATTTCAGTAATAACAGTGCCGTTGACACTGACCAATCCAAGCTTAATTTTTTCATCAGCATCTCTGCGCGATCCCATGCCACTGTTGGCAATGTATTTATTCAGACGGGTGAGTCCGTCATCTTCTTTTTTCACTTCTTCCGAGCGACTCCGTTTTGTAAAAGATGGAGGCCCTTCAGCCCGTGGTTTAGTAAATGATTTTTTAAAAGGTCTGCCGAATTCGCTTTCACTTCCCTTGGAGCGATCCGGTTTAGTAAAACCATCCGGCCGTGCTCCAAACTTTCCTTCCCGCTTTACAAATGGTTTTTTATCTCCATCACCTTCCGGTCTATCCGACCCTGAATCCGTTCTTCTTGCAAACGGCTTCTTATCTCCAAAGCTGCGTGTATCCCTTTCAGTCTTTCGAAAAGGAGCAGGTCTCTCATCAAATTTTCCTTCACGTTTTACAAAAGGCTTTTTGTCTCCATCGCCTTCCGGTCTTTCAGTTCTTCTTGCAAAGGGTTTCTTATCATCAAAGCTTCCTGGGCCTCCTTCGGTTTTACGAAAAGAAGTAGGTCGCTCCGGTCTTGATCCGAAGGAAGGGCTTTCTCTTTTTTGAAAGGGTCTTTTCTCATTGTCTCCATCCGAATATCTTCCTCCGGTTTTCCGTTCGCCAAAAGATGATCCCCCTTCTCTCTTTTTAAAATCACCGCGATCATTATCCCTGCCGGCACGTGGTTCAAATGTTTTTCCTCCCGGCTTTCTAAACAACGGTTTCTCAGAAGAACCAAAAGAAGATCCTCCTCTCTTGAACGGTGGTTTACTGTCACCGCGCGCATCATCGCTTCTTCGCTTAAAAGCCCCCGCGCCTGATTTGAACTTGGGCCGATCTTCTCCTCCCGCAGAACTATTGTAGGGTCGCGAGGGTTTTTTTGATTCAAAGCTGTCAGGGCGTGAGCCTGTACCGCGCTTTCGAAATGCTTTTTCAGAGTCAGTTCTTTTGCCAAAGGAGGTTCCTTTGCCTTTGCCGGAGTTCATTCTTGGTCGTGCCATAATTTAAAGGTAGGCACAAACGGCCTATTTCATTTTGTTGTTAATCTTCTTTAGAAAAAAGATGCCGCAGGTGATCTGCGGCATTGATACACGTGATGTAGTTTGCTTTATTATTGATTCTCGGGGGTCTCTCCTATGGTGTTCACTTCTTCGGTAAAATCTTTCGGTGTCGGCAATTCATTCAATTCACTGATTCCAAAATACTCCATGAACTTGGGGCTCGTTCCGTAAAGAATCGGTCTTCCAATCGTTTCTGCTTTGCCCAGAATTTCAATCAGTCCTTTGTCTAATAATCGTTGCACTGCGTAGTCACAATTAACACCGCGGATGTTTTCCACTTCTGTTTTTGAAATGGGTTGCTTGTAAGCGATGATGGAAAGTGTTTCCATCGCAGATGTTGACAATCTTTTTTTCGATTGCTGCTTCAACATGATACCAATGCTGGCCTGGTAGGCAGGCTTGGTCAAAAACTGATAACCCCCCGCGGACTTAAACAGCTGAAATGAATATTCTTCAGCGCTAAACTTTTCGTCAATACGCTGAATGGCACCAAGGATATCTTCTTCCGGTACATCGGCATTAAACATTTCCGACAAACAGGATTTTAAATCCGTCAGCTTGGCGGGAGAAGGTGAGCAGAAGATCAGCGCTTCAATGTGGTTTTGTAAAAAATCCATTTTATCAAAAAATTTTCTCCTGTGAGAAAATTTATAAGGTTAGGTAATTATGTCCCTCTCCATTTTGGAGAGGGATTTAGGGTGAGGCTAGTCTTGCTTCATCATTTTTGCCTCAATCGACTGCGTAGTATGTGGCACTGCAATCAATCTTTCTTTCGAGATCAGTTTGCCGGTGACAGAGCAGATTCCATACGTTCTATTCTTAATACGAACTAAAGCATTTTCAAGATTTGTAATGTATTTCAACTGACGTGCTGCCAACTGGCTTAAGTTCTCTTTTTCAGCAGTCTCGGCACCGTCTTCAAGTACTTTTGTATTTCCGCCTGATGTTGAATCGGTTCCCGCATCATTCGTTCTGTTGAGTGTATCTTTCAGAATGCGAAACTCGTCTTTTGCCTTCTCCATTTTACCGATGATCAGCGCTTCAAATTCTTTCAACTCATCATCCGAGTAACGGGTTTTATCTTCCGGAGTGGAAGAAGGTTTTGAAGGCTTATGTGCAATAGGGCGCTGCGTAATAATTGGAAAAATCGTTAATTGAGGAGCTACCTTTGGTATTGCCATAGCCTCCTGCTTGCGTGAAGCAGGTGTTGAGAAAACTCTTTTTACCTCCTGTGTAGTAGGAGCTTTTGCCACTACTTTTTTAGCGACTACTTTCTTTGGTGCCACTTTCTTAGCTACCACCTTTTTTACCGGTTTTTTGACAGGTTTCTTAGAAGCCGCTTTGGCCTTTGTTAAAGGCTTTTTTGCCTTTTTGGAGGCGGATTTAGCTTTAGCAACGGGCTTCTTTGCCGCCTTGGAAGGTGATTTTTTTGATGACTTGGCCATAAACTGTCCTGTTTAGAAGGTTTAAAAAAGAATGCGCAAAAATACGGGGTAGCCCCTGAAACAAAAAATGTATCCTGATTAATTCCCATTCTTAAAATTTCCGAATTCGAATGGGTGTTGCTTTAACGCATCTAATTGCTCAATGAGCTTGGTTTGGCGATTACCGGGTGGCCACCACGACCCTCTTACGAAAAGTTTTTACTGAGCCATCTACATTGAACGCCTCAAACCAAACTATATAATAGCCTGCCCTTGACTTGCTTCCATCGTCCCGTTCACCATCCCAGCGATAGAAACCTTCAAAGCCCAAGGTCTCATTGTTAGCGATGGTCTTAATCAATCGCCCTTGTTGATCCACAATTTTGATATTCGCCACATAGCCCGGTTGTTCAAAAGCATAATTGATTTTGGCAAAATCTTGTGTTGCAAAGCCTGGGATAATTATTTCAGGCTCTATAGTAATGGTGCCTTCAAGTACTATACTTTCAGGTCGAAGGTTAGAGTTAAGAGAGCCCGGAGTTGCAAAGCCCGAACCGGAGGTCGCGGACTTCCAGTTCTGACTAGACCCATCTGAAAAAGAAATTCTCTCCAGCGAAATGCCTTCATCATCTTTGATAAACTCTGAGTGCATACTCTTATTATAAAGAAAGAAGTCAATAATCTTACCTTGATCATCCACCAATGCGATTGAACCTTCGTCATCGGGTAAACTGGGTAAGTCTGTCTTAAAAAAGAATTTCTCCTGGCTTTGGGAATAATTACTTTTCAAAGCAGTCACGTCTTCCGTAAAAGCAACGTAGGATTGCGGTGCAATTGTAAAGTCTTCTGCAGTGACTGTTTCTGGATTTGTAACCAATCCATTTTCAAGATTAGCGAGCTTCCAATTTTTGAGATTAATGTATTTAGGTGAATTGTTGTAGACTTCTACAAAATCGACACCACTGGGACGAGGATTAAAAAGAAGCTCATTAATGATAATCTCCAGACTATCGGCCTTCTCAGACAATGCAAAGTCAAGTTTATTATATTCCTCTTGAATAACATTACCGTTACAATCGGATAAATTATCAACTTTAAGCAAATACAGTTGTCGGGTTTGCAAGTCCTCGATAAGATTAAGTTGAATTTCCCGCAAGGCATTAGTCTCAAAAGATGTGTTCAAAATACCAATCGTAGGGATAAGGGAAAAGGAGTTTGGGTTCGTTGCATTTTTCTCCAACTTCTCGTCAAACTTGATCAGCACTTGCCGGGGTGTAATGGCAGTGATATTAAGAAGTTTCGGTCCTGTCAGATCAGGTTTATTAGCAAAGATTGAATTTTGTTTTCCAGGTGTTCCTCCATTACCATCTTCAGAGGATGTCCAGTTATCCTCTTCTCCGCAAGGATTGCCGGGATCAATCAATTCAAGTGACCATCCACCTTCTTCTTTGTCAACATCACGATACCAATTCAATGCGTAGTTGAGAGAATCAATTGTGAGTGCAGAGGAATTCTTCAATGTTAAAATATCTCCCGTATTATTGAGTGTAGGAAAATTGGTTACACCAATCACTTTTCCATAAGACAAAAATTCGGTAATACTGGATGAGGAAGTAACGATCCAATGCTCATTGGGTAAAATAACTTGAGTGGGGAAAGTTCCTGTTGAACTTCCATCTGAAAGTTGCCAGCCCGCAAGATCTATCGGATGAGTGGATCGGTTATAAATTTCCAGAAATTCCTTTTCAGGTAATCCTATCTTCGGACTTGGATCGGCAAAGATTTCGGTTAAAATAATGTCCTTGTTTTTATCGGATACAGGGATGAAAAAAAGAAAGCCTTTAGTGACCGGAAGAATTGCATTTCCTACCAAATCCATCACTCCTGTAACTGAAAGTTCAGACGTAATTCCATTCGGGAATTCCTTTAAAAAAGTGAGGGCTACTGTTTTCGCATCAGCCTGTAAAACTGCATTTTCAGGTGTACCAAGGCCATTGTTGGCTGAATAATTGGATTTATTTTGGGCGGACCCGGCCTCTAATTTTTCATTGAATACAAGATTTATGGAAGTGCTTGATACCACTTGAATCGTTTCCAGAACAGGTGGAATGGATTCTATCACAATATCTCCTACATATAGATCATCAAAAAAATGCTTGGTATGAAAACTGGTTGTTGATTGGAGGATTCTTATTCCGAAAAAATTGGAAACGGTAAACGAGTTATCCGTGGCTGTGCCTTCAAGAAAATAATTTATGCCTCCCATGTCATCCCTTTCCAGCGTCCAAACATTGGAAGCGTCTCGAATTACTTTTATTCGAATTAGATTAGTTGAGCTGTTTGTAATTCCGTTTGCACCATCAATTAAAAGGGATGGTGTTCCTGAAGTGAATTTAAAAAGACTGATTTCATCATCAACTCCACCGATGCGAACAAAATACCCTTTGTTACTTGAATTCGTTAGCGTTGAAAGTTCAGACATTAAATAAACATCCACATAATTTAAGCCTGAAGTATTGAATTGAAGATTAACTAAAAACTCCCACTGAGCATTGAGTGCCCTCGTTGAAGGTGTAGAAATCTGAAAGGATGAATTCGGAGTAGCAGAATTAGATCGAAGCTGATTGGATTGAATCACCCAGTTGCTAACAATATCCGGAGTCCACGTTGGGTTACTCGTATAGTCACCATCGGCAAAGTTTTCCGTCAACTGCGCATATACTGCAATGGATTGAAATACAAGGAATCCTATGATTATAATTTTCTCCATAGCATCTATTCAAAAATACTATTTTTACATTTCAAATAATGAATAATAAATGAAGTTAGCTGTTGTTGGAGCGACTGGTCTGGTGGGCCAAGAAGTGTTGAAAGTGCTGGAAGAGCGCAAGGTAGAGTTTGATGAATTGTATTTGGTGGCCTCCGCTAAGTCAGTAGGCCAAATCATGAAGTTTAAGGGAAAGGAATACACCATAAAGAGCATAGAAGAAGGCTGTAAACTAGCTGCTGATGTTGCTATCTTCTCTGCTGGTGGCGGCACCTCATTAGAATGGGCACCCCGCTACGCAGAAATGGGAACGATCGTAATCGATAATTCCTCTGCCTGGCGGATGGATCCCACAAAAAAACTTATTGTGCCGGAGATCAATGGTCATGTGTTAACAAGCGATGATCGGATCATTGCTAATCCAAATTGTTCTACCATTCAGATGGTATTGGCATTGGCTCCCTTGCATCTGAAGTACAAACTCAAACGCATCGTTGTCTCGACCTATCAATCGGTTACAGGCACCGGCAAAGATGCTGTTCAACAGATGATGGAAGAACGCAAAGGCATAACGAATGGCATGAAGGTTTATCCTCACAAGATTGATTTAAACGCGCTCCCTCATATTGATTCCTTCCTCGACAATGGCTACACTAAAGAGGAGATGAAGATGGTGAATGAAACCCGCAAAATCCTTGAGGATCAGACCATTGGCGTGACTTCGACCACTGTGAGAATTCCTACAATTGGCGGGCATTCAGAGGCTGTCAATGCAGAATTTTATAAGGATTTTGACTTGAAAGAAGTGCGTGAGGTTCTTGAAAGTTCACCGGGAATTATTGTTCAGGATGATGTCAAAAATAATATCTATCCCATGCCCATCAACAGTCACGGCAAAGACGAAGTATTTGTAGGGCGCATTCGCAGAGACGATTCACAACCCAGAACATTGAACCTATGGATCGTAGCGGATAACCTTCGCAAAGGTGCAGCAACCAATGCCGTGCAGATCGCAGAATTCTTAATGGAGAAAAGTTTGGTGGTGTAACGGGCCATTCACAAAGTACTTGTCTTTTCGACCGTAGGGAGAAATCTTACCATACCGCTTAGTCAGGTACCTTCTCTCCGGATTAGTATCGGAAAGAAGGGTACACGGATTTTTTAGAACTTCTCTGTTGTTTTTTATTTACCAAAGTTCATTAAGGTTTAAAACGCGTTCCATTGATCTATTTATTTACCTCCATTCTTAGCCTACCGACCTGACCACAGGCTTCACTTTTGGCCTTTAACCATCAATTTTTTGGAACAAGACATGGAAGAATATTCTGCACGGCTTCACATTAAGAAGATTATTGAGACAGGGCCGAAATTCCCAATCCCACCAGCCAAATTTCACATAAATCGTAAAGTTGGCTAAAAGCACTTTTGGCTTTACCTTTACGCAAACAAAACTCAAAAAGAAGAATGGAAAGTTTCAAAAAGTTCATACCGTGGATTATTGTAGGTGTCTTAGTACTGTGGGGCATCGGCAAATACAATGGCATTGTAGGTAAAGATCAGGAAGTAAAGAAAACCTGGGGTGATGTTGAATCAGATTATCAGCGCAGATCAGATTTGATACCTAATTTGGTAAATACCGTTAAAGGCTATGCCAATTTTGAACAGAAAACTCTAACCGATGTAATTCAGGCAAGAGCTAGTGCAACGCAAATGAAGATTGATCCAACTAATCTTACTCCTGAAAAATTAGAGCAATTTCAGCAAGCGCAATCCGGATTAAGTTCAGCATTAGGCAGACTTTTAGTAGTGACAGAAAATTACCCTGACTTAAAGGCAAATCAGAATTTCCTGGATCTTCAGTCCCAGTTGGAAGGAACTGAAAATAGAATTTCAGTTTCACGCAAGCGCTTCAATGAGGCTGTTCAAGGATTCAATACCGCTATCGTTGGTTTTCCGGGAAACCTGATTGCCAAAATTGGTGGATTCACCGAAAAAGGCTTTTTCAAGGCTGCTGAGGGCTCTGACAAGGCTCCTGAAGTCAAATTCTAAGATCAAAATCTCTTTAGAAAAGAAGCCCTCCTGACAAAATCACGAGGGCTTCTTTTTTATTCTTTTCTTATTCTATCCTACTTTCTTCACTTCGCGTTTCTCGTAACTTTCAATTACATCCCCGACATTCATATCGTTGAAGTTTTTGATGCTCACACCGCAATCAAATCCTGATCGCACCTCAGAAGCATCATCCTTGAATCGTTTCAGGGCAGTCATCTCACCTGAATAGACTACAATACCATCGCGTATTAAGCGGATAGGATTAGCACGCTTGAGATAACCATCGGTCACCATACAACCTGCTACGGTTCCTACTTTAGTAATCTTAAATACTTCGCGCACTTCAGCATTCCCCACGATCACTTCCTCCATCTCTTTCTCCAACATACCTTCCATCGCTGCTTTCACATCATTGATGGCGTCATAGATAATGGAGTACAAACGAATTTCAATTTCTTCATTGTCGGCAAGTCTTCTCGCGGAGTTGGAAGGTCTTACCTGGAATCCTACAATTACAGCATCTGAAGCGGAAGCCAACAATACATCCGATTCCGAAATCTGACCTACTGCTTTATGAATTATACTCACCTGAATTTTAGGTGTCGAAAGTTTTAACAGTGAATCCGATAGCGCTTCAACAGAACCATCCACATCACCTTTTACAATCACATTCAGCTGCTTGAAGGAACCAATCGCCAGTCGTCTTCCGATTTCATCAAGGGTAATGTGCTTCTTCGTTCGTATACTTTGTTCACGTTGAATCTGTCCGCGTTTCGTAGCAATCTCTCGTGCTTCACGATCCGACTCCATGACAGTGAATTTCTCTCCGGCTTGTGGTGCACCATCCAATCCTAACACGACAACCGGAGTAGCAGGCCCAACTTCCATTACTTTCTTTCCGGTGTCATCGAACATCGCCTTCACACGGCCATAGTTTGAACCGGCCAGCATGATATCGCCCACCCTGAGTGTACCGGTTTGAACCATCACCGTAGCAACATAGCCACGGCCTTTATCCAAGGTTGCTTCAATCGTTGACCCTGAGGCGGCCTTATCCGGATTCGCCTTAAGAACCAGCAACTCAGCTTCGAGCAATACTTTTTCAAGTAATTCATCTATACCTTTTCCGGTCTTAGCAGAAATCTCCTGACACTGGTATTTTCCACCCCATTCTTCCACTAAAATATTATTCTTCGAAAGTGATTCTCGCACTTTATCCGGATTAGCCGTAGGCTTATCTACTTTATTAATGGCAATAACAATAGGTACACCGGCAACCTGTGCATGATTAATCGCTTCCTTGGTTTGTGGCATTACATCATCATCGGCTGCCACCACAATAATTACGATATCGGTCAACTTAGCACCACGCGCACGCATGGCAGTAAAAGCTTCGTGACCGGGTGTATCCAAAAAGGCAATCTTATTACCACTCTTGGTTGTTACAGCATAGGCACCAATGTGCTGAGTAATTCCACCTGCTTCTGATGCTGTTACTTTTGTGTTACGTATATAATCGAGTAACGAAGTTTTACCATGGTCAACGTGACCCATAATGGTAACAATGGGTGCTCTCTCCGATAATTCCTCTTCCGTATCTAATGATTCTTCAACCTCGGTTTCGTTTTCTGAATTAGTAAAATGGACATCGTATCCAAACTCAGAAGCAATTACCGTAATGGCTTCGGCATCCAGGCGTTGGTTAATGGAAACAAACATGCCTAGCCCAAGACATGCTGAAATGACATCGTTAATAGAAACGTTCATCATCGAAGACAAATCATTGGCAGAGATAAACTCCGTCACCCTTAATGTCTTTGATTGTTCCTGCTCTTGTTGTGATCTTACTTCCTCTGCATCAACATTCGCCTGACGCTTTTCACGTCTATACTTAGCTCCGGTAAATTTCTTTCCGCCACCACTCAATTTTGCAAGTGTGGCACGTATCTGATCTTGGATTTCTTTTTCAGTTGGCTCTGCCTTCTGTGTTCTGGGTGGTAGCGGAGATCTTTTTTGATTTGGCCCACTGCCTCCGCTTGAGGGGGCACCACCACCACGAGGCCCTTCGTTAGGGGCAGGAAGTCTCTTACGAGGTCTTTTTTTCTGAGCTTCGTTTCGAAGATCGGATGATGCTACAGGCTGGTCTTTTTTCTTTTCAACAGGAAGTTCTATACGGTCTACTACTTTAAGGCCTTGTAATCGATCTGCTTTGGCTTTAATCAATTCTTGCTCCGGTATTTTTTCAACCAAAGGATCAGCTTTCTTTGAAGCTACTTGATCAATTGCTTTTACCTCAGGCTCAGGTTTCTTTTTCTCTTTGGTAAGATCAATCTTACCAAGAACCTTGAAGCCTTCAAGTTTTGCTTTTTCGCTTTCAATTTTCTCAGGCTTGACTTCTTCCTTATGTTTAATTTCCTGGGAGCCAAGGTTTTTAATCATAATCTGATCATCCTCTGACACCTTCTTACGGTGAGCTTCTCCTTCCGTTACGATTGTTAAATTTTCGGGGTGCTTTGTTCCGATGCTTAAGCCGGAAGCCTCTAATTTTTCGGAGGCCGAAGTAGCATACTCTTTCGAGAGCATGGTAAATTGGTCGGGCGTTAACTTCGCATTGGGGTTATTCTCTACCGAAAAGCCTTTCTTGGCCAAAAATTCCAAAATGGTATTGTGCCCCACGTTAAGCTTTCGCGATGCTTGTCCTAACCTTATTAATTTCTCTTCTGACACTGTCTTTTTATTGGATTTGTTCCGGTTTTATGCAATCCCCTGCCTTTAGTGCCTAACAAACGGCAAAAATGCAGAAATTTGGCTTCATCGTCTTTAACTCTATTGAAATAAATCTTTATTCAAATTCTTTTCTTAACACATTAAGCACGAGCTCTACCGTTTCTTCTTCCAAATCGGTACGCCTTACCAACTCTTCTTTACTCAAGCCAATAACGCTCTTCGCTGAGTCTAGTCCAATGCGTTTGAGTTCTGTGATGACCCAGCTTTCTATCTCATCTGAAAATTCATCCAATGCAACATCTTCTTCTGCAATTCCATCCGTCTCGCGGAATACATCAATCTCCATATCCACCAGCCTGCTGGCCAAACGAATGTTTAATCCTCCTTTACCGATAGCTAGCGATACTTGCTCAGGACGCAGATGAACAGAAACCCTTCCATTCTCCTTGTCTATTTTGATATTGGTAATCTTCGCGGGGCTTAATGCACGCGAAATGTAGAGCTCAAGGTTCTCCGTATAATTGATAACATCAATGTTCTCATTTTGAAGTTCACGAACCACAGCATGAATACGAGATCCCTTCATTCCAACACACGCACCGACAGGATCAATACGGTCATCATAAGATTCAACAGCAACTTTTGCACGCTCGCCCGGTTCACGCACTACCTTTTTGATTGTAATTAATCCATCATAAACCTCAGGGACTTCCTGTTCAAATAGTCTTTCTAAAAATACTGGAGAGCTGCGGGAGAGAATAATTTTAGGATTACCGTTTACCATTTCCACTTTATGGACAATGGCTCTTATCGTTTCCCCTTTGCGATAGCGATCCTTTGGTATTTGTTCATTACGCGGAATCGAAATTTCATTCCCTTCTGCATCAATGAGAAGTACTTCGCGACTTAGCGTTTGGTATACTTCTCCTGAAATAATTTCACCAACGATATCCTTATACTTCTGGAAAATAATGTCTTTTTCAAGGTCTTTAACCTTTTGCATGAGCGTCTGGCGCGCTGTGGTTACAGCCCTACGCCCAAAGTCTTCAAGATGAATTTCTTCGGCTACTTCTTCACCTACTTCAAAGTCAGGCTCAATTTTCTTTGCCTCGGATAAACTGATTTTATCATGTTCCCAGATATCTTCCGATTCATCGTCAACAATCTCGCGGAAGCGCCAGATTTCCAGATCTCCTTTATCCGCATTGACAATGATGTCAAAGTTGTCATCCGTTACGAATTTCTTCCGGATCATATTCCGAAAAACGTCTTCCAGAATTCTGATCATGGTAGGCCGATCGATGTTCTTTTGCTTCGCAAAGTCTGCAAACGATTCAATGAGTGTTGCGGTATCCATCATAACTGAAAATTTATTTAAACGAAATTTTAACAAATGCTTTTACAATATCTGCGTAAGGTAGTTCCATGGTCTTACGCTCCTTCTTCTTGCCTTCCTTGGCCTCATACTCAAGGGTAATTCCTTCTACAGTTGTCTCTTTGAGCAAGCCTTCAATTATCTTCTTCTCCTTCAAATGGACCTTTAGCTCTCTTCCCCGATTCTTTAGATACTGTCGGTTCAACTTCAGCGGCTGATCCAAACCGGGTGTAGTTACTTCCAGTGTATAGTTCTCGTTAATCAGGTTTTCATCTTCGATTCCTTTTGAAATGCTCCTGCTTACTGCCGAACAATCATCAATTGAGATTCCCTGATCACCATCGAGCACTACGGTTATTTTTGTGGGCCCACGATTAGTTGAAACACTGACATCTACCAAAAAATGAGCCTCATTCGAAAGCGCATGTTGGGCCAGATGATTAATTCTCTCGTTTAACATAAAAAGTGTCTACAATGAAAGAGGGGACTTGCGGTCCCCTCTTTATCAAACTGAATCAGAAGTAATACAAAGGTATAGCATTTTTACTTTATCCCAAAATTGTCTGTTATTTGAAAATGGTGAGATTCAAAAAATTATGGCGATTAAGTACTTTTATTGCATACTACTTGGTCTTTTAATCTTTAGCTGCGGGCCCAACCGGGACAAAGAAACTTCTCAAAAGGAAGCCATTGAGCCAACCAACACTCCCCGATTTAATGCCGATTCTGCCTATGCATATGTTAGCGAACAGGTTGCTTTTGGCCCTCGGGTTCCCAACACTGCCTCACACGAAAAAGCCCTCGAATATTATATCCAACAGTTTAGGAAATTCGGAGCTGCTGTTTTCGTTCAGGAATTTGAAGAGTCCACATTTGATCGGAAGTGGTTACGGTTAAAAAACATTATTGCCAGTTTTAATCCCGACAAACAGAAACGAATTTTATTAGCCGCTCACTGGGATACACGTCCGTTTGCAGATAAAGATCCACATAAAAAAGATGAACCCTTTGATGGTGCCGATGACGGAGGCAGCGGGGTTGGTGTGCTTTTGGAAATAGCTCGTCAAGTTGGGAGGCAACTTCCTGATACAGGGGTAGACATCATCTTTTTTGATGGTGAAGATTGGGGAGAAAAAGAAAATCAAGCAAATCAAATACCTCCACCGGAAGGCCTCAATTCCTGGTGGTGCCTCGGTTCTCAATATTGGTCTAAGCATAAACACAAACCCAATTATTCAGCATATTATGGCATTCTTTTAGATATGGTCGGTGCTAAAGGAGCTCTCTTCTACCGTGAAGGAACTTCTCTTGAATATGCTCCTAAAATCGTGGAGAAAGTTTGGAATGCAGCAGAACTGGGAGGCTACTCCAACTACTTCATCAAACAAAATGAAAATGGAGTGACAGACGATCATCTTTTCGTCAATCAAATTGCCAACATCCCCATGATTGATATTATCAATTCTAAACCGGGTATCGGCTTTGGTGAACATCATCATACCCAAAAGGACAACATGAGTATCATTGATAAAAAGGTACTCAAATCGGTTGGACAAACTTTATTAGAAGTAATTTATCGGGAAGAATAGAATCTTAACGACTATACGATTTAAAGTCCTTATGATCTCTATTATACAAATCTTCCTGAGGAAGGTTCTTGAAATAATCGTACGTTATTTTTAATCCTTCACTTCGTGAAACCTTTGGTGACCATCCCAAGATTTCCTTTGCCTTAGTAATATCAGGCTGGCGTTGTTTGGGGTCATCCTTTGGTAATGGATTGAAAATTATTTTCTGCTTCGTTCCTGTGAGTTTAATGATCTCTTCAGCAAAGTCGCGAATGGTTATCTCATTTGGATTTCCAATATTGACAGGGTAAGCATAATCACAAAGTAGCAGCCGGTAAATTCCCTCCACCAGATCATCAACATAGCAGAATGAACGAGTCTGTGACCCGTCCCCAAAGATAGTAAGGTCTTCACCCCTTAGTGCCTGTCCTATAAATGCCGGTAGTACGCGGCCGTCATTGAGTCGCATTCTTGGTCCGTAGGTATTGAATATTCTTATAGTCCTGGTCTCCAATTGATGGTAAGTGTGGTAGGCCATTGTAATCGCTTCTTGAAAACGTTTGGCTTCATCATAAACACCTCTTGGACCTACAGGATTTACATTTCCATAATATTCCTCGGGTTGAGGATGGACTGAAGGATCACCATAAACTTCAGATGTTGATGCCACCAAAATTCTTGCATTTTTCACTCGTGCAAGGCCTAACAAATTGTGTGTTCCGAGAGAGCCCACCTTCAAGGTCTGAATTGGAATTTTTAGGTAGTCTATTGGACTTGCCGGTGAAGCAAAATGAAGGATGTAGTGCAATTCGCCTGGCACATGAACAAACTTAGAAACATCATGGTGATAGAATTCGAAATCAGGATGCTTAAAAAGGTGTTCAATATTTCGGAGATCGCCTGTGATAAGATTATCCATGGCCACCACTACATAGCCTTCTTTGATAAAGCGGTCGCATAAATGCGATCCCAGAAAGCCTGCCCCTCCTGTAATTAATATCCTTTTCTTAACCATAAATAGTTTCTCTGCCAATGCTGTAATAAGTAAATCCCTGCTCCTTCATAAAAGAAAGATCATATAAGTTCCTTCCATCAAAAATAGTTTTCGATTTGAGCATGGAGCTTAATCTTTCAAAATCTGGGGTCCGATATTCTGGCCATTCCGTTGAAATAAATAAGGCATCGGCATCTTGCAACGCAGCATACGGTCTGTCACAATATTCGATTTGATCTCCAAGAATCTTTTTCACATTGGGCATGGCTTCCGGGTCGTGCACTCTGACCTTTACTCCTTCTTGCAAAAACTCTTTAATGTTCTCCAGAGCCGGAGCCTCACGGATATCATCGGTATGAGGCTTAAAGGCTAACCCCCAAACTGCAAATGTTTTCCCCTTTAGATTTCCCTTAAAATGATGTTTGATCTTATCCAAAAGCGCAAGCTTCTGAACTTCATTCACGTCCATCACGGCATTGAGTATTTTAAAATTATAGTTGGCGTCAGTTGAAGACTTGGACAATGCCTGTACATCTTTCGGAAAACAACTTCCACCGTAACCAATTCCAGCAAATAAAAAACGCTTCCCTATTCTTGAATCTGTTCCCATTCCAATTCTGACGGCATCAATATCCGCACCAACGCGCTCGCAGAGATTTGCTACTTCGTTCATAAAACTGATTTTCGTAGCCAGGAAAGAGTTAGCGGCATATTTAGTAAGTTCAGCAGAACGCTCATCCATAAAAATTACCGGATTGCCTTGTCGAACAAAAGGTGCGTACAAAGCTTCCATCACTTTTCTGGCTCGTGGTGAACTAGTACCCACAACAACCCGCTCCGGTTTCATGAAGTCTTCAACCGCTACACCTTCTCTTAAAAATTCGGGGTTAGAGACCACATCAAATTCTACTTTTGTTTTTTCTTTAATTTTATTGGTGACTTTTTCAGATGTCCCTACCGGTACAGTGCTCTTGTCAACGATAACAGCGTAATCTTTTAATAGCGGGCCAAGATCACCGGCAACCTTAAGAATGTATTGTAAATCGGCTGAGCCATCTTCACCGGGAGGAGTGGGAAGTGCAAGAAAAATAATCTTTGCATCACGTATCCCTTCTTCCAAATCGGTAGTGAACATAAGGCGACCTTCCTTTTGGTTGCGGCTAAAAAAATCTTCAAGACCTCTTTCGTAGATTGGAATGATCCCCTTCTGTAAATTCTCAATTTTCTTTTTGTCAATATCAACACACGTAACCGTGTTGCCCGTTTCTGCAAAACAGGTGCCTGTCACCAGACCAACATAACCCGTACCCACAACCGCAATCTTCATATGCTTGCCGATTTTTATTAGGTGGCAAAAATAACTCATTCAGGGCTTAAACAAGGTTAATTCATTGAATAAAAGAACAAACTAACATTCGTTCGTAAAAATGTTTACTTTTGTCGTTCAAAAATTACGGCAGATGCAAACGCTAGATGTGGATCAGATAACAACAGGCTTTGAGGAGACTGAAAATCAGAAAATGATTGCCCAAATGGTGCGTGACTTTGGTGCACGTGAGATCAAACCCAAAAGCATGGAGTGGGACGAGAGTCAGGAATTTCCAGTTCAACTATTTAAAAAAATGGGGAGCTTAGGTTTAATGGGTGTTCTTGTGCCAGAAGAATACGGAGGCGCAGGCTTCGGTTATCTCGAATATGTTACAGCTGTTTCTGAAGTAGCCAAGATTGATGGCTCAATTGGATTGTCGGTAGCTGCTCACAATTCACTTTGTACAGGACACATTCTTCACTTTGGAAACGAAGAACAAAAGCGTAGGTACTTACCAAAGCTTGCTACGGCAGAGTGGATTGGTGCCTGGGGACTTACCGAACCGAACACAGGATCTGATGCTGGCAATATGCGAACCGTGGCAGTAAAAGATGGAGATCATTATGTAATCAATGGGGCAAAGAATTTTATAACGCATGGAAAATCAGGAGATGTCGCGGTCGTGATTGTAAGAACCGGTGAAGTGGGAGATTCACATGGCATGACTTCTTTTATTATTGAAAAAGGAACTCCCGGATTTACAGCAGGGAAGAAAGAAAATAAACTGGGGATGAGGGCTTCAGAAACTGCGGAATTAATCTTCACGGATTGTCGCGTTCATAAGAGCCAAATTATGGGTAAAGTGGGTGAGGGCTTCGTGCAATCTCTAAAGGTTTTGGACGGGGGAAGAATATCCATCGCTGCGCTGAGCCTTGGTATTGCTCAAGGCGCATTTGAGGCTGCTTTGAATTACTCTAAAGAGCGTCACCAATTCAACAAACCTATTTCAAGCTTTCAGAGCATTTCATTCAAATTAGCAGATATGGCTACAAAAATAGAAGCCGCAAAATTGCTCACGTATAGAGCAGCTGATATGAAGAACAAAGGCCAAAATGTGAATAAGGAATCAGCCATGGCCAAGTTATTTGCCTCCGAAGTGGCAGTGGAAGTGGCTAATGAGGGAGTTCAGATTTTTGGAGGTTATGGATACACCAAAGATTTTCCGGCCGAGAAGTATTACAGAGATGCCAAGCTCTGTACAATTGGCGAGGGGACCTCAGAAATACAGAAATTAGTCATCTCCAGGGCAATTTTAAAGTAGCACTTGCGCAATTCATCCGAAAGAGCATATATTTGCAGCCCAAACAGAAATAAACAAGATGCTGATCATCAACATTAAAGAAAACGAGTCAATTGACAAGGCGCTCAAGCGTTTTAAGAAGAAATTTGAAAAAACAGGGGTTTTGAAAGAACTACGCGCCCGTACGGCATTTGAAAAGCCTTCCGTAAGAAGAAGAGGAGAAGTTATTCACGCAGCCTATTGCCAAAAGAAATACGCTTCTGATAATTATTAACATGCAATAAACATTTAATCAAATATCCCCTTTGGGTCTTTCCCGAAGGGGATATTTTTTTTACATTGCTATTGGCCGTTGGGGTATGAACACGTAATGGTAGAATCCTTCCTGAGATATTTAGAGTTTGAGAAAAGGTTAAGCCCCCATACCATCCTATCTTATAAAACTGACCTTCATCAATTTCAAATTTTTCTAAAAACAACCTACTCTGAAAATCCTGAATCGGCCAGTTACGTTATGGTCAGATCCTGGGTTGTTAATTTGGTGGAGGAGAAAATGGATTCGCTATCCGTCAATCGCAAAATCGCCTGCCTCCGCTCCTTCTATAAATTCCTGATCAAGCAGGAAAGGATCACGAATGATCCAATGATGAAAATCAAAGTGCTTAAAACGAAAAAGAAATTACCTCATTTCGTAAGCGAGAATGATATGGTGCAATTGCTGGATCATATAGAATTTGGAAATACCCATGAGGGACTTCGCGATCAGTTAATTCTTGAACTATTTTACGGTACCGGTATCCGATTGACTGAGCTCATTAACCTGAAAGAAAACAATATTAACCTCAGTGACCGAACCATTAAGGTGTTGGGCAAAAGAAATAAAGAAAGGGTCATACCTTTTTCAACTAATATTGTTTCACTGGTAACAGCGTATCGAGTGGCGAAGAAGAAAGAGGTGGCGGATAAAGATCATAACTATTTATTGGTAACCGAACAGGGCGATCAATTGTACCCCATGATGGTGCAACGGGCTGTAAAAAAGCACTTGAAAAACTTTACCTCGGTTGAAAAACGTAGCCCACACGTTCTCAGGCATACCTATGCAACCCATCTCCTAAACAAAGGCGCTGAACTAAATGCAGTAAAAGACCTATTGGGCCATAGCAGTTTGGCGGCCACACAGGTATATACTCACAACTCTATGGAGAAACTAAAGAAGACATTTGATCGGGCCCACCCCAAAGCATAACCCATGGATTTGAAAAAATTGACTTTTATTCACTGCCAAAGATTTTTACTCTACCCTTGCTTTGCACGTGTTGAGCGTTTTTATGTTTCACTTAAATTCTGTTCTTTATGAAGCTACAAGTTCACTCCATTCACTTTAATGCCGACCAAAAATTGATCGACTTCATTCAAACAAAAGTAGACAAGCTGGAAACCTTTTATGACCGTCTCGTAGATGGGGAAGTTTTTCTGCGACTTAACAATGAGGGCATTGAAAACAAAACAGTAGAAATAAAATTGAAGGTTCCGGGGAGTCAACTTTTTGCAAAGGAACAAGCGCGTTCATTTGAAGCTGCTGCCGATTTAGCTACGGAAGCGCTGCGCGTTCAGTTAAATAAATTCAAAACGAAAGCTGCGAACGGAAAATTATAATTCAGCATTAAACAAGAAGGGCTCCAATTGGAGCCCTTTCTATTTTTAGTTAAGCTTAAAAGCTTTTTTAACAGCCTCCACATAATCGAGTTTCTCCCAGGGGAAAAGCTCCACCTTCATTTTTTTTTCTGTCTTTTTACCTTTATTAAAAATCTTCTCCACAACCTTAGATTCACGGCCCATGTGCCCGTAGGCTGCCGTTTCTGAGTAGATTGGTGTTCGCAGGCTGAACCGCTGCTCTATGAAGTAGGGACGCATATCAAAGATTTTAGCAATTTTCTGAGATATTTCACCGTCCGTTAACTTCACTTTAGCGCTGCCGTGTGTGTTTACATAAAGTCCTACGGGCTGGGCAACTCCAATAGCATACGCTACCTGTACAAGCACCTCATCACAAACCCCGGCTGCTACCAGATTTTTAGCAATATGGCGTGTAGCATAGGCTGCAGAACGATCTACTTTAGAAGGATCTTTACCTGAAAATGCTCCGCCACCATGTGCGCCCTTCCCTCCGTAAGTATCAACAATAATCTTTCTTCCCGTCAAGCCGGTATCCCCGTGAGGGCCGCCAATAACGAACTTGCCTGTAGGGTTAACATGATATTTTATTTCTCCGTTGAAAAGCTTCTGCACACGCTTCGGTAGTTTTTTCAGAATACGAGGCACAAGGATATTGATCACATCATCCTTAATTTTCTTCAGCATGACCGCATCTTTATCAAAGTCATCGTGTTGGGTTGATATAACTATGGTATCAACGCGAGTTGGTTTGTCATCATCTCCGTATTCAACCGTCACCTGAGATTTGGCATCGGGCCGTAAATAGGTCATTACTTTTTCTTCCTTTCGTATAACAGAGAGTTCTCTCAACAGAAGGTGAGCCAGTTCCAACGGCAGCGGCATATAATTATCCGTTTCGTTGGTGGCATAGCCAAACATCATTCCCTGATCACCCGCGCCTTGATCCTCTTTCTTTCTACGCTCCACACCCTGATTGATATCGGGTGACTGTTCATGAATAGCAGAAAGAATGCCGCAGGAATTAGCTTCAAACATGTATTCGCTCTTGGTATATCCTATTTTCTTAATCACCTCACGGGCAATATCCTGAACATCCAGATAAGCTTCTGATTTTACTTCTCCTGCCAACACCACCTGACCAGTAGTTACTAATGTTTCACACGCCACTTTAGAATTGGCATCATAGGCAAGAAAATAATCGATAAGTGCATCCGAGATTTGATCGGCTACTTTGTCGGGATGACCTTCAGAAACGGACTCAGAGGTGAATAAATAGGGCATAATTTAATTTGTTGATTTTGAGGGGGCAAATTTAGACCTAATGTATTTAAATCAAAACTTTCAAACCGCTAGAAAGGAGAATACAGCAGGATGTTTAGCAAAAGATGGCTTTTCTGCCTTCCAATCTTTTATTGACTTCGTTTTTATTGATTCATGAGCGCTTGTTATATCCAATGCAATGCTTAACAACGTATTCGGACTCAAACTAATCAGTAAATGATCCAGAATGGAGTTGTTACGATAAGGAGTCTCTATAAATACTTGCGTTTGATTCATTGTTTTAGATTCGCGTTCCAACTCTTTAATCGCTTTTGCCGCATCTTTTGCCTCAATAGGCAAATAACCATGGAATGCAAAGCGCTGGCCATTAAGTCCCGAAGCCATTAATGCCAGCAAGATAGAAGAAGGTCCAACTAAAGGCACAACCTGAATATTATGTTGATGTGCGTAGGCTACGGCCAAAGCACCCGGATCAGCAATGCCAGGACAACCGGATTCTGAAATCACACCCATGTCATTCCCTTCTAATAAGGGTTTAAGGAGCTGAGGTAGTTCCGTGTATTGTGTGTCTTTATTCAGTATCTCAAAACTCAGTGCTTCTATTGATTCGAAAATTTTTAGACTACTAAGGTATCTCCGGGCAGTCCTTTTGTCCTCAACCAAAAAAAATCGCAGTGATTTTAATCTCTCTCTTACAGAATGTGGAATAACTTCCTCCTGCGTTGAATCAGCAATGACATTTGGTATAAGAAATAATTTTCCGGGCACTTAATTGAGTTTTAAAAATTCAAGAACCGTTGCCGCAAACTCTGCCGGCTTCTCTGCCTGAACCCAATGGCTCGTGTCCAGAGTTACAATCTTTGCATGAGGGAATACTTTTGAAATTATTGACTCATCTTCGGCTTGAAAATAATTAGATCGCTTACCCATAATGAATAGTGTTGGCCTATCAAACGATCCTTCATATAACATGCCTTTTCCTATCTCTTCAATATGTTTATCGATAGCTGCCAAATTTATTTTCCATTGAAAACCACCTCCACCCGATTTACGAAGCAGATTCTTCAATAAAAATTGTCGTGTCTCCGGGTAGTCAACATATTTTGAAAGTATCTCATCGGCCTCAATCCGGGTTTGAAGTTTCTCCAGAGGAATACTGTCCATCCCCTCCAGAATCTGGTCATGATGAATGGGATAAGTTTTAGGAACAATGTCCACCACGATCAGCTTTTGTACAAATGAGGGATATTTCACCGCAAAGTTCATGGCTGTTTTACCGCCCATCGAATGCCCGATGATTATCGGATTAATGATTTGATGTTCTTTCACAAACTCGTAAAGATCATCTGTTAAGATTTCATAATTAAACTCATCACTGTGGGGTGACTGGCCGTGGTTACGTTGGTCAATAAGGTAAACATGATGGGTCTCGGCAAAGGTCTTGGCGAGGGTAAACCAATTGTCGGAAGAACCAAAAAGACCATGAAGTATGATCATAGGCTGGCCCTTACCTGACTCTCGAAAGAACAATTTCATAGTGCCAAGATAGGGGTAAAAATCATTCGTGATATATTTGCCAGAGATCAGCCTCGGAAAGTACTGCGGTTGGCCTTTACTATTATGCCAATGGAACTATCAAACGGAACATATCATATTCAAGGGGTAGAGATAAACTCAATTTGTGAAGAGTTTGGAACCCCCGTGTATGTGTATGACGGAGCAAAAATTATCGATCAACTGAAAAGTTTAAAGAATGCTTTTTCAGAAACGGATGTCCGCATTAAGTTCGCTGCCAAGGCGCTCACCAACATAGCCATTCTTAAGTTGCTCAGAAAGAACGGTGCAGGAATAGATGTAGTGTCCATTAACGAAGCGCGGTTGGCAATGCATGCTGGATTTACCCCTCCAGAAATTATGTTTACGCCCAACTGTGTCGATTTTGAGGAGATTGTTGAAGGGGTTGATTTGGGATTAACCATTAATCTTGATAACCTTTCTGTTTTAGAAAAGTTTGGAAAAAAATACGGTGGCAATTACCCGTGTTGCATCCGACTTAATCCGCACATCATGGCGGGTGGTAATTATAAAATCTCCACGGGCCATAGCAATTCAAAGTTTGGTATCTCTGTCTATCAACTTCCACAAATCATGCAGTTGGCCGAACAGCATCGGGTTGTCATCAATGGCCTTCATATTCATACAGGTTCAGAAATAACGGAAACGGAAGTTTTCCTAAAAATGGCAGACATTCTTTTTGGTATCGCCCGGGATTTTCCAGCACTTAAGTTTATTGATTTTGGCGGAGGCTTTAAAGTAGCTTACAAAGAAGGAGACATGGTCACCAATGTTTATGATTTGGGGCTAAAACTTGGCAAGGCATTTAAGGAATTCTATAGCAGTTACGGTCGCAAGCTGGAATTATGGATTGAACCAGGAAAATACTTAGTCAGTGAAGCCGGTTCTCTTCTCGTTAAAACCAATGTGGTGAAGTCAACACCATCGCTCACTTTTGTAGGAGTTAATTCAGGATTGAATCATCTCATCCGGCCGATGATGTACGATTCTTATCATGAAATCATCAACACTTCTAATCCGGCCGGGGGGCAAAAAGTGTACACTGTGGTTGGTAACATTTGTGAAACAGATACCCTCGGGGCAGATCGCAAGCTGAATGAAGTACGAGAGGGAGATATTCTTGCAATAAAGAATGCCGGAGCCTATGGGTACTCGATGGCTTCGAATTACAACTCCCGTTTCCGGCCAGCCGAGGTTCTCATCCTAGACGGAAAAGCTAATTTAATCCGACAGCGTGATACCCTTGAAGATTTGCTGCGCGGACAAGTGGATGTTGATTGAACAGAATTATCTTCACATATAGTTGATCAACGAAAAAAAAACCTTACACCAATTTGACCTAATCGTAGTAGGAGGCGGTGCAGCCGGATTTTTTGGAGCCATCATAGCCGCTGAGAAAAAAGCCGGACTGAAGGTTCTTATTCTGGAGAAAACGCCAAAGCTACTTTCTAAAGTAAAAGTATCAGGAGGCGGAAGGTGTAATGTAACTCACCATTGCTTAGAGCCTTTACAACTATCCCGTCATTACCCTCGAGGACAAAAAGAACTTAAACAGTTGTTCCGATCTTTTCAGGCAACCGATACGATTCAATGGTTTGCCGATAACCATGTAGAACTTAAAGTTGAAGCTGATGGGCGGATGTTTCCTCTCACTGATAATTCTCAAACCATCATTGACTGCTTTTTAAACAAAACCAATCAATTAAAAATCGAAATAAGAATCAATACAGGGGTGGAGAAGATTGAAACTCAAGATGATTCTTTCACGGTTCGATGTGACACGGAAGAAATATTCCATGCTAAAAAAATATTAGTCGCCACAGGTGGGCATAATCAAATGAGAGGGTACGAATGGATTGCTTCACTCGGTCATACAATAAAGCCGTTGATTCCCTCCTTATTCACCTTCAATGATTCGCAAAAAGAATTTAAAGACTTAATGGGAGTGGCCGTTCCTAATGCCTTTGTAAAAATTGCCGGTACAAAATTTTCGGAAACCGGACCCTTACTAATTACGCATTGGGGATTGAGTGGCCCCGCTGTCATTAAACTCTCCGCCTGGGCTGCGGAATATTTGTACCAACTCAATTATGCATTTACGGCTTTGGTAAGCTGGATCGGGGAAGTAGGGGAAGAAGAGCTTCGGTCTAAATTAATTGTCTATAAACAAGAGAGTGGTAAACAAAAAGTTATTAGTAATCCACTCTTTGCTCTGCCTCAACGGTTATGGCAACGGCTCTGTTCACTAGCAGAATTAGAAGAGTCAAAAATCTGGGCCGAACTACCGTTGAAGAATATCAATAAGCTAATTGAATTTCTTATCCGTTGTCCTTTTCAGATCAAGGGAAAAACTACCTTCAAGGAGGAGTTTGTAACCTGCGGAGGTGTTGACCTGGCAGAAGTGAATTTGGAATCCATGGAGAGCAGGAAAGTCAAGAACCTGTTTTTTGCAGGAGAGGTCTTGAACATAGATGGAGAAACCGGAGGTTTTAACTTTCAGTCAGCCTGGACAACCGCCTGGGTGGCTGCTCAGCATATTTGATTTGCCTTAACAATAAAGCCCTCGTTGAAGAGGCTCTGTGGTCAGGGAGGGGAATTGAATGCTGACACTAAACAAAAAATGCCGACAGTTGCTGCCAGCATTTCATTTGTTAATCTGTGGTGACGGAGGAAATTGAATGCTGACGCTTCGGTCAGCATCCTGACTGGCGCACAAGCGCCACGTCAGGACCCCCGACTTCCTGATCTACCGGATATTTCAGAATGAAATCCATTGTTCTTTGCACGGTTAGATTTTTTAATTTCATTTCCAAAATGACTGCCTCTGATCGGTTAGATTTTCGAGTATACCAGACTAAATCCCAAGGCAAATATCTAGATGTAGCTTCTTCCCGTCCTTCGTTATGTTCTTCAAATCTGCGAAGCAAGTTGTTTGTGGATCCTTTATAGAATGAATCATTTCTTCGGCTTTGAAGGATGTAGACAAAATAAGCCATAAACAAAAAATGCCGGCAGTTAGATGCCGACATTCCCTTTGGTTAACCTGTGGTGACGGAGGGAATTGAACCCCCGACACAAGGATTTTCAGTCCTTTGCTCTACCAACTGAGCTACGTCACCTTGAAACCACCCGCTCCATGCTGAACAAGGGGCCACAAAAGTATAGAAATTTAGTTTGGACGCAAACAAGCATCTTAATTTTCGGGTTTTGATTGTAATTCCTTAGGTTCAAAAGCGTGTGAGCACTAAATTCCCATCAAATTGAAAGGCATGGCCATTGTTCAGCAAGTTGCATTTATCATCACCTTAGGCATCGCAGGGTTGTTTATCCGAAAACGTGTGTTGCGGATCAGAGCGAATATCCTTTTGGGAAAGAAAAATGAAATCAATGATCACAAAGAGCAACGATTGAAGAACATGCTGCTGGTCGCCTTTGGTCAGCGGAAAATGTTTAAACGAATCGTTCCTGCCCTACTGCATTTCCTTATTTATGCCGGCTTTCTGATTATCAATCTGGAGGTGCTTGAGTTTATCGTTGATGGTATACTGGGAACGCATCGGGTGTTTGCACCATTTCTTGGTGGATCTTATAATGTAGTGATGAACTTTTTCGAGTTTCTGGCGGTGGCTGTGTTATTGGCTTGCGTTGCCTTTCTTATTCGGAGAAATGTAATGAGGCTCCCCCGCTTTTGGTCGGCCGAGATGACGAAGTGGCCTCGACTGGATGCTAACCTGATCTTGATCACAGAAATTGTATTGATGACCGCTATTCTGACGATGAATGCCTGTGATCAACTTTTACAAAGCCGAAATGATCATTATGTTACAACCGGAATTCTCTTTTTCAGTTCCTATTTAATTCCTCTATTTCAAAATTTTAGCACCTCAACACTTATCCTAATCGAACGCTTTGCCTGGTGGTTTCACATTATCGGCATTCTGGGATTTGCCATCTACGTCACGTACTCCAAGCACTTGCATATATTTTTGGCTTTTCCGAATACGTATTTTGGAAATGTCGAACCTAAAGGTCAGATCAAAAACATGCCCGTGGTAACACGCGAAGTGAAATCCATGCTGGGTATTGCCACGACTGAGGTTGCAACAACACCTGCTGAACCCGGTCGCTTTGGAGCAAAAGACATTAATGACTTATCATGGAATGTTCTAATGTCTGCTTATTCGTGCACAGAGTGTGGCCGTTGCACTTCGGAATGTCCTGCCAATCTCACAGGCAAAAAATTATCGCCTCGTAAAATCATGATGGATACGCGCGACCGAATGGAGGAAGTCGGTAATAGCCTGGCTATTCAAGGCCCCGGTCTTAGTGATGGAAAATTTCTTCTCGGAGATTACATTACAAAAGAAGAGATTAATGCATGCACCAGCTGCAATGCCTGTGTGGAAGCCTGTCCTGTGTTGATTAATCCGTTGGAGATCATTCTCGAATTAAGAAGGTATGTTGCCATGGAAGAATCCGGATCACCTGCACAATGGAACTCCATGTTTCAAAATATTGAGACCAGTTTTGCGCCTTGGAAATTTTCTGCTGCAGATCGATTTAATTGGGCTAAAGACACGAAATAATCCATTGAATTAGATGAAATCACTTTTTACACCAACAACCGCTTACGAGATTCTTAATCGTATTGATAAAATTGAAAACTTACTCCTTCCAAATGGAGCATCGGCATGTATAAACACATTGATCACCACTTCAGGCAGTTTGGAGCTTAACCCCCGTAGAAAATGAATGTTCCCACATTAGCAGAACTCACCGCCAAAGGCGAATCTCCCGAAGTAGTTTTTTGGGTAGGCTGTGCCGGGTCCTATGATGAACGTGCAAAGCGTGTCACGAAGGCATTTGTTAAAATACTTAATGCTGTAGGAACCAAGTTTGCCGTATTGGGTGCGGAAGAAACCTGCACGGGCGATCCCGCGCGAAGAGCTGGCAACGAATTTCTTTTTCAGATGCAGGCGATGAACAACATCACTGTCATGAATGGGTATAACGTAAAAAAAATTGTTACGGCATGCCCTCATTGTTTTAATACTTTAAAAAATGAATACCCCGAACTGGGCGGTAACTATGAAGTAATTCACCACACTACCTTTATCAACCAACTTATCAGTGAAGGCAAAATTAAAATGAAAGAAGGCGGAGCCTTCAAAGGAAAAAAAATTACGTATCACGATTCCTGTTATCTAGGTCGGGCCAATGCTATCTATGAAGCCCCGCGGGAAGTATTGCAGTCTTTGGATGCTGACCTTATTGAAATGAAACGTTGTAAGACTACCGGCTTATGTTGCGGAGCAGGCGGAGCCCAAATGTTTAAAGAACCCGAAAAAGGAAAAAAAGATATCAATATCGATCGTGCCGAAGAAGCGATTGCAACGGGAGCAACTACCATAGCCGTAGCTTGTCCGTTTTGTATGACGATGATGAGCGATGGCGTTAAAAACAAAGAGAAAGAAGCAGAAGTGAGTGTGAAAGACATAGCCGAACTTATTGCTGAATCACAAGGTTTATAAGAAGTTATTAAATTGAATTAATATGTTTGTCTCTTTTGAAGCTCTTCCTGGTACTGCGAGAATTTGGATTTATCAATCCACCCGAAAATTTGACGCACAAGAACTTAAAAAGATCTCAGAGACTGCGACTGCTTTTTGTGAGCAATGGACAGCTCACGGCAATTCTCTTAAAACTTCGTTTAGAATTGATCATCAACAGTTTTTGATTTTGGCCGTTGATGAAGCTTCTGCTGGTGCGAGTGGTTGCTCCATAGATGGGTCAGTACGAATGCTCAAACAACTGCAAAGTGAGCTTGGAACAGACTTCTTCGAACGGACAAAAATTCCTTTTCTCATTGAAAATGAAGTGTCTCTTGTGAATACTTCCGATTTAAAAATGGCCTTTGCCGATGGGGTACTAAATTCAGCCTCGCTGACGTTTAATATTCTGACTGCTACAAAGGAAGAATTTGAAAAAGGTTGGGTTGTACCTATTGGAAAAACCTGGCTTTCTAAATATCTCCCCAAATCTGCGGTAGCCTGACCGCGTTCTGTTTTTTTGTAGCTTTAAGAAATTTTAAGAGCAAAGACTTTCCATGAAGTATCAATTATTCTTCATTCTTATTTTGGCGGTGCTGGTGTCGTGCAGTCCTGAAAAAAAGACGCTGAAAAAATTTCGTTTGGGAAAATACCAAACGGTAATCAACTACTATAAAAACGTCTTAGTGAAAGAACCGGGCAACGGCAAAGCCAATTACTTCATCGCAGAATCCTATCGCCTCTCCAATCGCATTAAAGAAGCAGAGCCTTTTTATGCAAAAGCAGGAGGTAAGGGAATAGACAAGGACTCTGTGTTACTGTATCACAGCAAAGCACTAAAGGCAAATGCCAAGTATGATGAGGCCAGAATAAAATTGGAAGAGCTGGAAGCATCCACTCAAGATGAAAAAATGAAAGCCCGAGCTCAGAAGGAATTAGATGGTATTAACTACCTCGATCAACTGGCTGAAAAGAAAAATTACTATCGTCTTAAAAACCTTGATGCTATTAATACCCCATTAAGTGAATATGCCCCTGTTTATCTCAATAGTGAGCTTTATTTTACTTCATCGAGAGGCACTTCTAAAATTTACGAAGCTACGGGCACTCCCTTTTCTGATCTCTATAAAGCCTCCACCAAAGGTGCAGTAGTCGATGTAAACACCATCACTACCTTGCCCCCTACTATCAATGCCCCCAACATCAATGAAGGCTGCATTACATTTTCTCCTGATGGAAAAATCATGGTCTTCGGCAAAGGAAATTCAGGGAAGCGAAAAGGCACAAGCGATGTAGACTTGTATTTATCCCGCTTTCGAAATGGTGCCTGGTCCGAGCCGCAATTAATCAATATCAATCTGCCGGAAGGATGGGAGTCAACTCCTGCCTTTAGTCCGGACGGGAGAACATTGTATTTTTCATCCAACCGAAAAGGAGGCTTCGGTGGTCTGGATATTTATTCTGCCCAAATGGATTCACGAGGGCGATTTGGAAAGGTTAGAAATCTGGGACCCGATATTAATACAGGCGGAGATGAGATGTTCCCTTATGTAGCCGAAAACGGAAAAATTTATTTTTCCTCCGATGGTCATGCCGGTTACGGAATGCTTGACATTTTTGTTGTGAATCGTGCCAACGGGAAAACACGAGTCGACAACTTAGGACAACCTGTGAATTCTACCGGAGATGATTTCGGTATGTTTCTTTTTCGGCCTGATCGTGGATTTTTAACCTCCAATCGGGATGGTGGAAAAGGTGATGATGACATCTATACGTTTATCAACGAAGATCCCAATCTAAAAGTAGTTAATTACTTTCTTCAAGGTGTTACGTTAACTCCCAAGAAAGGTGACAGCACAAGAGAAGTTTTGCCGGATACGAAAGTCTCTCTCCTGGACGAGAAGGGTGATGTGATGCAGGATTTTGTAACCGGCAATGATGGTAAGTTTTTGTTCCGCGTCTATGAAAATGAAAATTACACACTGATCGGAGAATCAGATGGATATCTTGTCAAACGTCAGCCTTACACCACCAATGGCAAATCTGTGCCCGTGGAAACACTCAAGGAACTTATTACCACCATCACCTTAGACACTGTTCTTGTTTTAGATCGGCTGGAGAAAAATAAAATTTTCGTTCTTCAAAATATTTACTTCGGCTATGACAGCGCGACTATACGATCCGTCTCAGCAAAAGAGCTCGACAAATTAGTTGACATTTTGAATGATAATCCGGAGATTAAAATTGAGATGGGTTCGCACACCGATAGCATCGCTTCTGATTCCTATAACATTGAGCTTTCTCAAAGAAGAGCCGAATCAACTGTTTCTTATCTAATTCGAAAAGGAATTGCACCAGATCGATTGGTGGCAAAAGGGTATGGCGAAAGTATACCTATTGCACGCAATACCAATCCGAACGGGACAGACAATCCCGAAGGTCGTCAACGAAATCGCAGAACAGAATTTAAGATTCTTGAAATTGGTATCCTTCAAAAAAAGCCTGAGGATTCATTTGATGAGGATAAGTATTTTAAGAATGACAATAAGGACAATGACAATTGACCAAGGTGTTAGGCGACTATCCCAGTTCCAATTCGTTTAAGGGCATCTCTAAAAATCTTGTCATGTTGAGCCTGTCGAAACATATTGATATAAAAAGGTAGATTTAAATCAACTTCGACAAGCTCAGTCTGACAACTCACTTAGGTTTTTAGAGATGCCCTTAAGAATAAACAAATTCTCCCATTTTACTTTTGATGGTCACTTTTTTCTGTGGAGAAGATTCCACTCGCCCAATCACTTGTGCATCTACTCCAAAGCTTTTTGAAATGGCAATCACGTGCTCCGCGTTTTTTTCACTTAGAAAAATCTCCATACGGTGCCCCATGTTAAAGACTTTATACATTTCTTTCCAGTCCGTTCCCGATTGCTCCTGAATAAGATTGAAAAGAGGTGGTATCTCAAATAAATTATCTTTAATCACGTGGAGGGGTTCAATGAAGTGCAGTACTTTGGTCTGAGCTCCACCGCTGCAATGCACCATACCATGAATCTCTGTGCGCATTTGCTTCACCACTTCAATGATAATAGGCGCATAGGTTCGGGTAGGTGACAACACAAGCTTGCCTATATTCACTTCAACACCCGGTACAGTATCCGTTACTTTGTATTTTCCACAATAGACAAGGTCACGAGGAACCTGTCCGTCAAACGATTCAGGGTATTTAATCGCATAGTCGTTATGAAACACATCATGGCGGGCAGAGGTGAGGCCATTACTGCCCATACCTCCATTGTATTGATCTTCATAGCTGGCCTTTCCATACGATGCCAAACCAACAATAACATCTCCTACCTGTATATTCTTATTGTCAATTACATCAGCCCGTTTCATTCTGGCCGTTACGGTGCTGTCGACAATAATCGTTTTCACCAGGTCACCTACATCCGCAGTTTCGCCTCCCGTGCTGCCGATGTCCATACCATGGCTGCGAAGCATCTGCAAAACTTCCTCCGTACCATTGATAATCGTGCTGATTACTTCACCCGGTATTAAGTTTTTGTTTCTGCCAATCGTAGAAGACAATACGATAGGTCCTGTTGCTCCTACGCATAACAAATCATCAACATTCATGATGATGGCATCTTGCGCTATGCCTTTCCAAACTGAAAGGTCTCCTGTTTCTCTCCAATAAACATAGGCCAGGGATGACTTGGTCCCTGCACCATCGGCATGCATCACGATGCAGTAATTGAGATCTCCACCCAGTAGATCCGGAACAATTTTGCAAAAAGCCTGTGGGAACAAACCCTTGTCGAGGTTTTGAATGGCCTTGTGCACGTCTTCCTTACTTGCGGACACTCCGCGCTGGGTATATCGATCGGGATTCAAACCGTTGATTCTTTTGTTTGCAAAGGTGCAAAATTGAAGGAGATTTTGAACCCGGATTATGCATTAGAATTAAACCCACAACTCAAAAACTGACGAATTCTTCGAATTGTCAGGGTTTAACCTTGACAATGAAAATCACCCAAAGGGTTGCCATAACTAGTATGGTAAGTTGGTGATTTTCATTCGTCAAATTATGCAATAGAATTTCTATTGCATAATTACGGTTGAATTTTGATTTCATCAAATCCTCATTCAAAATGACTTCCTGAAGAAAGTGGTATATTGTCGATCTTTTGTATCAAAAATTGAATTAACCACGCTCAACCTTAACAATTCATGTATTTCGAATCTAATCCCTACTCTTCACTTTGGAATAAATACCGCCCTGTTATTCTAAAATTAATGCTGGCTGCGGAAAAAGACCCTCAGCAATACAAATTGTCAGCACATGAGTTTAAGGCGGTAGGACAAAAAGAAAAATCAGGGTTTTCCTTCTCACTTGAAGTTTCCAAAGGAAAAGCAATTAAAAAGATTAAAGATTCTTCTGTAGCCCGCGACCTGCTGGCTGTGCTTCAGCAATCTCAAAAAGCTTCACAGCTTATGAATGAAGCCATCTATGAATTAACCCTTGACAAGCAGTTTGTTTTACACGTTACCCGTAAAGTAGAGGTAGTAGAAGCTTCGGTAGAGGAATAAGTTTAATTCTGATATCTTTTTGCTTGATCGGATTTTCATGCCGCCATGCAGTTCAAAAGAATAGGCCCAAAGGAGAAGTTAAATAATTTGATAGAATGCTTCTGGATCGCAGAGAGCGAAGATTCTTCTCCCAGGATCCACAAGATTATTCCTGACGGATTTCCCGAGATCATTTTCCATTTCGGAGATCACTATAGAATTAGAATGCAAAATACCTGGGGGCTTCAACCCAAAAATCTTTTGGCGGGCCAAATCTCTGGTTACTTCCATCTGGAAAATACCGGCCGCAGTAACCTGCTTGGAATTAAATTTAAACCACCTGCACTTACTCATCTTTTCGGCCTTGAAATGAGTGCCTTGACAGACACCGTTGTCACACTAAACAGCAAGCTTCCTCAACTTGATAAATGCACAGATCAGTTGAAAATCATAAATTCAAATGAAGAAAGAATTGAATTCCTCCAAGATGAACTAACAAAGATGAGTTCTTTGATCGCATCGAGAACTCCCATTGATAAAGCCATTGAAATTATTTTTAATCAATGTGGCAACATCTCTGTAGCAGCAATTTGTGAAGCCGCTGCGGTAACCGAACGGCAACTGGAACGACTCTTTAAGAAATATATTGGGCTTTCTCCCAAACTATACGCTCGTATCATCCGGTTCAGTTACATCTTTCAGATAGTTCAGGAGAGGAAGATGTCATGGAGCGAGTTGGGCCTGGAAGCCGGATTTTATGATCAGTCGCACTTTATCAAAAATTTCAAAGCCTTTACCGGAGAAGATCCTTCTCAGTATTTTTTTGATCAGCCAACTTTGGCGAACTTCTTCCTAAGGAAGTAATGATGTCGGGTTTGTACAATACAATCCATTTTCAACCAATTAGGTTCGATTAAAAATTATATGAGCAAATTATATCTTTCACTCCTTTTCGCATTGACTGGTCACCTACTTGCTGGTCAAAGCCTTTCAAAAAAAACAACCACCGACTTTAATAAATTGAAGTGGATGATGGGCACCTGGACAAGAACCGATAGCGAGCCCGGGCAAACCGGTATTGAAAGCTGGCAAAAAATTTCTCCTCATGAATTTCAAGGAAGTGGTGTGACAATGAAAGGTGCTGACACGCTCTTTATTGAAAAACTAAAGATTGAAATTCGGGACAATTCAATTTATTATGTCAGCGATGTTCCTGAAAATCCGAAGCCGGTTTCATTTGCGCTTACTGAAATCACAGAGTCAGGATTTGTTTGCGAAAATCCCCAGCATGATTTTCCTAAAAAGATCTCTTATCAACTGAGCGGGGAATCCCTGAAAGCTACTATCTCCGGAAATGGGAAATCAATTGACTACTTTTTTGTAAAGAATTAGGAGAAATTTAGATCCTTAATTGCATAACTGCGATTGCAATCACAAAGCAATACCTTTTCCGGTCAACAAAATAAAGGAAAGTTCAACTAGTGGAAAGAAGAACAACAGTGCCCCGTTTATGGCAATGCCTCATTTTCCTGCAACTATTTACTATTTGAAAGTCTTCGATTAAACCTTCGCGACTTTGCTGTGTCTAATCAGATTGCAAAAATTTTAAACCGACAAAAAGTATAAATTATTTTCGCCTCACGTTGATTTCATTAAACCTTTCATGTCTCTGCATCTCTAAGCAATTGAAACAAAACATGAAAAAATTATGAAAACGTTAAACATGGCTCGCACTATGCATGCACTCGCAGGGAAAACAATTATCCTTGGCTTGAGCATGGCACTCACGCTCCTGGTATCGTGTAACAACGATGAGGCAACTCCGGATTTTTCTGCAGAAGACACAGAAAGCGCAGGCTCGGATGCCGTAGAAGACACGTACTTCGAAGATGCCGATGATATGATGACGGACGCACTCGAAGAAGATGATGCAGCACTATCAGGTGGAAAAATCGGTACCGATGAAAGGTTTACATGTGCTTCCCGTGAAAGATTAGGTACAAAAGAAGCCGGAAGTCTCCGTGTTGATTTTGGAGAAGGCTGCACTGATCTACGAGGAAATACAAGAAAAGGAGTTATCGTGGTAGAGCATACAGGTCGTTGGAACGAGGCCGGCTCAATACTGAATATTTCTTACGAGAATTATTCCATCAATGGACTTAGCCTGGAAGGTAATCGTAAAGTAACGGTGCTCAGTGTTGTAGATTCTACTACCACGTATGATGTCGTGCTGAATGGAGGCAAAATCACATGGCCTGACGGAAGAGTGGCAACCCGTGAAGTAAACCACAGACGTGAACGTGAGCGTCATTTAAATAATCTGCTCGATAGACTTATCATCTACGGTACAGCACAAGGTACTTTTCGCAATGGTCGTGGATATTCCATAGAAATACTTGAACGCCTGATCTACACCCATGCCTGTTTGGCCCAAGGAGTAATCATTCCGGTAAGTGGAGTTAAATTTATCAAACATGGCGATCGCGAATTGACAGTTGACTATGGTGATGGAACTTGCGATAATTTTGTAACTCTGACCAACAAAAACGGAAGAACCGTTCGCTACGAAGTAGGTAAATAAAGAGAGAAGTTTTAGAATAAAGAGTCCTGGAAATAATTCAGGGCTCTTTTATTTTAGTAAAACACTAGTCCAGATTTTTGAAGGAATCGTCATTTCATAATTACTGCCGCTTGGCCCAAGCATTACCTGCTGATAATAAGGGCTCATGTTCCCATAGAAAGGTGCACCGGGGCCTGAACCTGCCGGTTGACTTTTCCCTTTTTGAGGTTTCAATACCCCTGTTTCAAATCCCACTCCCAATACAGAGATCTCAGATTTATTAAAACGAAAAGCCTTAAATGGAATTTTAGCTTCATACATATAACTGCCGTCTTCCGTGGCAGCGATCAGCACCTGAATGCCATTCATTAAACCGAGTCGACTGGAAATAATGCTCTCTTTGGCAAGACCAATCAATTCAAGAACTTCAATATCGCTTAATAGCTCTTTCTCAACATCACCTCGTTTTGGATTCCTATTCATACTTGTTACCGTGGGCGGAGTGCCACTTAAATCAGATGTGCCAAAAGGATACTTAAGGCCAATTTTCTCTTTTTTCTTCCCACTTGGATCAAGCCAGACGGTAAGTCCAAAGAGCGCTACTCTGCGTTGTGTAAGAATGTCTGAAATCTTAATTCGAATAAAAAGAACGTTGGCATCATTGCAAATAGTGTAGAGGAACTTCCCTTCCGAATCAGCTATCCAATCGTTTTGCCATTCATCCACTTTGGCATCGATCACAATAGGTGTAGCAGGTGTGCAGCTTTCCTTTTGTCTTTGTGCAAACGTAATTGATGAAACGAGTGATAGAAAGAGGCATGCTGTTAAAATTTTTCTCATGAGATAGGTCTATTAATGAGGCAAGTTAATGCTTTATTTAATGTCGATCAGATGCCCGATTTATTCAAATCCTTCTTCACCATTTCCCATACCACAATTCCTACACAGACAGAAATATTTAATGAATGTTTCGTGCCGCTTTGTGGAATCTCTAACGCTAAATCGGCCAACGCAATGACTTCATCACTTACTCCATTCACTTCGTTGCCAAATACCAGGCAAAGTTTCTGATCTTTTTCAGGATTGAATTTTTGTAAGGCAATACTTTCATTGGTTTGTTCTACAATAATAATTTTATAACCGGCACTTTTTAATTGTTGTACTGCCGCTGAAGGACTCTCTGAATATTCCCAGGAAACCGATTCGGTTGCGCCTAAGGCAGTCTTTTGTATTTCCCGATGGGGAGGAATTCCTGTGATTCCTGTTAAGTAGATTTTCTCAATGCTAAACGCATCGGCCGTGCGGAAGGCGGAACCTACGTTATGGAGACTGCGGATATTGTCCAATAGAATACAAACAGGTAGCTTTTCTGCTGCTTTAAATTGATTTACGGTGATCCTATTGAGTTCGTCCAGCTTCAATTTTTTCATCGTGCAAAGTTACATGTATCGGATTTGATCTTTCTAGCTTGGACTAGGCAATGTTCACTCTTTCTATTAAGAATTTTTTAACAAACATTTAGTAAAATGACTCGTTTCAACTAACGATGAGATATTACTATTTCTTGATTTTTGTAATCAGTTCTATCATTACTTCAGCTCAAGACCCCTGGAAGGACATTTACAAAGAAAGCGCCTGGGCCGAGCGTGATCAATGGCAGCGTGCCCCAGAGCTTATCTCACATCTTAAAATTAAAGAAGGAAGCGTTGTTGCAGACATCGGCTGTCATGAAGGCTACATGACTTTTAAACTCTCCAATTTTGTTGGGCCTTCCGGCAAAGTCTATGCCGTGGATGTGGAGCAAAACAAACTCGATAAATTAAAAGTCAACCTCGAGAAAAGGAAGAGTTCGAATATTCAACCCGTTAAAGGTAATTACGATGATCCTAAACTACCTTTCAATTCATTGGATGCCGTTATCATTGTTGATACATATCACGAAATGGATGACCACGACAAAATTCTTCAACACATTCAGAAGGCCTTAAAGCTTGGTGGCCGCTTGGTACTGTGTGAACCCATTGCTGAAGAGCGAAGAAAAGCTCCCCGTTCCACGCAAGAAGGCAAACATGAACTAGGAATGAACTTTGCATTAGAAGATTTAAGGAAAGCCGGATTCAACATCCTTAAGCAGCAAGATCCTTTCGTAAACCGCTCAAAAGAAAAGGGCGATAAAATGTGGCTTATCGTTGCTATAAAGAAGTAAATTAGAAGTCATAAATTCTTACCTCCTGCTTCTTACTTCTTATGACTAGTGATAACTTGCCGAATATGGCAGTCACGACAACTCCTACCGGAACCCCACTCATGAAGCAATACAACGCCATCAAGGCCAAGTATCCTGGGGCTTTGCTGCTTTTTCGTGTAGGTGATTTTTATGAGACCTTTGGTGAAGATGCTATTAAGGCTTCGAAAGTACTGGATATCGTATTGACCAAGCGCGGCAATGGTTCTGTATCGGAAACAGCGCTGGCCGGTTTCCCTCATCATTCGCTTGATACCTACTTACCCAAGCTTGTACGAGCCGGCCATCGGGTAGCTATTTGTGATCAGCTGGAAGATCCTCGTTTTGTAAAAGGAATTGTGAAGCGTGGTGTTACCGAACTGGTCACACCGGGAGTTTCGTACAATGACAATGTGTTGGAGAAAAAGCAGAACAATTTTCTCGCGTCCATTTACATCACAAAAAATAATCTTGGCGTTGCTTTTCTTGATATTAGTACAGGAGAATTTTTTGCTGCTCAAGGGCACGAAAACTATGTCTACAAACTGATTCAAAGTTTTGGCCCAGCTGAAATTATTTATGGTAAAGCATCACGTGAAAAGTTTGATGCATTGTTTAGTGAGGAATATGCCACCTTCGCGTTGGATGATTGGGTATATGCTTTCGACTTTGCTCATGACAAACTTATTCAACAATTCAAGACCAGTACATTAAAAGGATTTGGAATTGATGGCATGGACGAAGCCATTATTGCCTCGGGTGCCGTCTTGCATTACCTGGAAGTTACTGAGCATAAAGACACTCACCACATTGCTTCTCTATCACGCATCGATGAGGACAAATATGTATGGCTCGATAAGTTCACCATTCGCAATCTGGAAATTGTAAGTTCACAAAATGAAGGAGGTGTGCCACTGCTACACATACTCGATCAAACGGTGACGCCCATGGGCTCGCGCAACTTACGCAAGTGGATGATCTTGCCGTTGAAAGAAAAGCAAAGTATTGAAGAGCGATTGAAAGTGGTAGATCAATTCTATTCTCAAGAAGAGTTGACCGAAAAACTCCTGGAGCAACTGAGGCAAATTGCTGACTTGGAGCGATTGATTTCCAAAGTTGCCGTTGTGCGAATTAATCCTCGTGAACTACAGCAATTGAAGCGGTCGCTGAAGGCGATTCTTCCTGTGAAAGAACTATTAGAAAATTCTTCATCAGCCGAATTACAAAAACTGGGCGATCAACTTCATAAATGTGAGTTTCTTTTAGAGAAGATTGATAAAGAATTGAAAGAAGATGCACCCATGCTCATTCATCAGGGAGGTATTATTAAAGAAGGCGTAAACGCAGAGCTGGATGAATTGCGCGCCATTGCCTTCTCAGGAAAGGATTATTTGTTGCAGATTCAAAAACGCGAAGTAGAACGCACCAACATCAATTCATTAAAAATCTCCTACAACAAAGTATTTGGCTATTATTTAGAGGTAAGCAATGCCAATAAAGATAAAGTACCTACCGACTGGATACGCAAGCAAACATTGGTTAATGCAGAGCGATACATCACTGAAGAACTCAAGGTGTATGAGGAAAAGATTCTAACAGCTGAAGAAAAATTGTTGGTTATTGAACAGCGCATTTTTTTGGAGTTGGTTCATCATACCAGTGATTTTATTTCACAGATTCAACAGAATGCAAGAGTTATTGCTACCCTGGATTGTTTGCTGTCCTTTGCCATGACAGCCAAAGCCAATAAATATTCAATGCCGGAGATTAGTGATTCAACCCGCTTGGCCATTAAAGCAGGAAGACATCCGGTGATTGAGAAGCAACTTCCGGTAGGCGAAAGTTATGTACCCAATGACATTTATTTAGATAATGATACCCAACAAATATTAATTATCACCGGACCTAATATGGCTGGTAAGTCGGCATTGCTAAGACAAACTGCCTTGATTGTGCTTATGGCTCAAATGGGAAGTTTCGTTCCCGCTGAAAATGCTGTGATCGGAATTGTTGATAAGGTCTTTACGAGAGTTGGAGCTTCAGACAACCTTTCTCGTGGTGAATCTACCTTTATGGTAGAGATGACGGAGACCGCAAGCATTCTAAATAATTTAAGTGACCGTAGTTTGATTTTAATGGACGAAATCGGGCGAGGCACTTCAACTTATGATGGTGTTTCCATCGCCTGGGCGATTGTAGAATACCTACATCAACATAAAGACTTTAAACCAAAAACACTTTTTGCTACCCATTATCATGAACTCAATCAATTGGCAGAAGATTTTGTCCGCGTTAAAAATTTTAATGTCAGTGTGAAAGAGATTGGTGACAAAATCATTTTCATGCGCAAACTGAAAGAAGGTGGTAGTGAACACAGTTTTGGTATTCATGTAGCCCAGATTGCGGGCATGCCCAACAAAGTCGTGTTACGAGCGAACGAGATTTTACATTTTCTGGAAAAGGACAAACACAAGAACGAATCAAAGAAGAAGTTTGATGAGCTGCCAAAAGCCAATCAACAAATCAGTTTATTTGAGATTGATCCAAAAACCAAGGCCATCCACGAATTATTGGAGAAGATAGACATTAACACCATTAGTCCGGTGGAGGCTTTGTTGAAGTTGAATGAGGTGCTTAGTTTATTAAAGAAATGAAATTTTTGTTCAACTCCTTTCTAAGCTGAGTTTCCTCAACGAAAAAATGTGAAATGAGTACGCCATCGGCACCAGCACACCCGGCAAAAGAATAAAAGGAAACTGCGCGACTATTGCATTGGTGGGCTCATTCATGAAATAACGGAACGGAGTGGGCAAGGACAGTACGGCAATAGTCAGGATGTTCAACAACAGTAACAAACCAATCACATTATAGACCTGCACGAGTTTGGGTGAATAGGATTTATTCCTAAGAAGGTAGTACCCAACAGGCAATGCCAATAGCCCGGAAAGTATATCCAGGTTTCCGCCCTCAAATGTCATTTGCACAGGAAGCTTCCCGTTAAGAAAAGCTAACCATAATAGGATCTCAACAAAAACCCGAAACGATTGTATGAACACGAGCCAATGCTGCGGGACTACTCGCAAGAGTTGTGTTCCCGTCTTTGAAAAGGCTGCAAATAGCACAAAAGGTAAAGGAATAAGTATGGCAAAAATCGGTCGCGGTGGCAATTGATCGAAATGACTAAAAAAACCGCTTAACGAAAAAATAGTAAGAAGCACAACCCATATTAGAATTACGGTCAACGTGCCAAGTACTACCTTCTTCTTTTTCGGCTGATCCCATTCCGTCATTTGCACTAGGCTGTCCAGACCATAAAGGATGACGCCTATACAGATGGTGGTCAATAGTATCCAAAGAAAATCCGGAGCTGAAAAAATTTCCATCGCTTAAGTGTTTTGGTTTCAATGGTAAGTAACGAATCTCCTCGCGGTTAGTTCTTGTCATTTGGCAAGAAAGCAAGTGTGGCTTATTTTTTTGTGTACTCCTTCCGAATACGGCTCAGCGATGTATCTGTTACGCCCAGGTAAGAAGCGATGTGTTTTAAACTGGCGTGCTGAAAAATCTTCGGCTTGGTGGTGAGGAGAGCTTCATAGCGTTGCTCGGCAGTTTCTGTTATCATCGAAAGCGTTCTTTTTTTCAGGGAAGCAAAACCTTTCACTAAAACTCCGCGGCCAAACTCTCTGAATTCGGGCATGGAATGAAAGAGCATATTTAATTTCTCGTATGAGATGCACCAGCCCATGCATGGCTCCGTGGCCTGAATATTTTCGTGCGATTCGGTCCGAGTAAAAAAGGAAGAGACCTCAAATACAATACTGCTTCCGAAATAAAAATCTGTTGTAATCTCACGGCCTTCCGTATCATGGGCAAAGGCCCTCATAAAGCCAGCTTCCAGAAAGAGGTATTCATCACAAACCCTTCCTTCTTTCAGCAGGAACTTATCCTTCGCTATTTCCTTTGGCAGAAAGACAGCGGCTATCTCCTGGGCAGCCTGTTCCGAAACAAGGTTGCTACTGTTGAGAAATTGGATGAGACTTTGATTATTCATAACAGATCGCTTAATCGCGTTGACTTTAGTAAGTTATGTAATTGTAAATTGAAATGAAAATATTCTCTAACCAACGTTAGGTTGTGCTGATTATCCTCGTCAAAGAGCATCTCTTCGGTTTGGTTCACAATAATTGCCATGTTTAGCAACTTCCTTTCTTTCGAAAACCCTTATCTTTGTTCTGATTTTGATGATGTCGGATTGTGTTGTAAAGAAAATCTAAAGTTGAGTTATGGAAATTCCAATTGCCCTTGAAAAAAGAAACAAGCCTCTCTTAAAGACAGAGGTTGCGTTCATCATTGTTCACCTGCTTCCTTTCGTTGCTATTTTTACAGGGGCTACCTGGTTTGACTGGACGATGTGTGCATTCTTTTATTTCTTCCGCATGTTTTGGATCACCGGAGGCTATCATCGTTACTTCTCACACAACGCCTATAAAACGTCCCGCTGGTTTCAGTTTGTCATTGCGTTTATGGCCCAAACCTCTGCTCAAAAAGGAGCACTTTGGTGGGCTGCTCATCACCGTCATCATCATCGCCATAGTGATACTCCTTCTGATCCGCACTCCATGAAGTTGTATGGCTTCTGGTATTCACACGTTGGATGGATTGTTGGGCCCGATTATAAAGAGACCAACTTTAAAACCATGGGTGACTTTGCAAAATATCCGGAGTTGGTATGGTTGAATAAATATTATTTAGTTCCTCCGGTTGTTCTGGCCTTAACGATCATGGCCCTCGGGGGAATTGTAGACGGAGGCAGCATTACCATGATGTTTAGCTCGGTCGGATTTTCTGCTTTGTTTATAGGATTCTTTTTAAGTACGGTGATCACTTACCACGGAACATTTACCATCAACTCGATCATGCACAAATTTGGTAATCAACGATACGAAACAGGGGATGAATCAAAGAATAGCATCTGGCTCGCTTTACTTACGCTGGGCGAAGGCTGGCATAACAATCATCACTACTACGAAGTAGCATCACGCCAGGGATTTTTCTGGTGGGAAGTTGACATTACCTGGTACATTTTAAAAATGTTTTCCTGGATGGGATTAATCTGGGACTTAAAAGGAGTTCCGGATCACATCAAGTTTTCAAAAAATAAAAAACAAGCGCAGGAGTTGAAGAAGCAATATGAGTTGCAACGCCCTCCTATTGGGAAAAAAGAAAAATCAAAAATAGAGGAAGAAGATGTCCCAGTCGAATGATCAGAACTTTCTGGAAAGTGCCCGTAAACTTTTTCGTTACTATAAGAAATTGGGAGAAGGCGCGATGGCGCAATTGAATGATGAGGAAGTTCTTCTTCAACCTAATGAGGCCAGCAACAGCATTGCCCTAATCGTTCATCATCTCAGCGGCAACATGCTTTCCCGCTGGACCGATTTCCTTACCAGAGATGGCGAGAAAACCTGGCGCAACCGTGAAGCAGAATTTGAAGAAACCTATCCCAATAAGAAGACCCTCCTGGAAGCCTGGGAGAAAGGATGGGATTGTTTGCTGAACACAGTAGATAACCTGAAGCCCGAAGACCTTTCAACGATTGTCTATATCCGCAATGAAGGGCAAACTGTAATGGAGGCCATCCAGCGGCAATTGGCCCATTACCCCCATCATGTTGGGCAAATCCTTTATCAGGCAAAGAGCATTAAAGGCAATGCTTTCAAATCGCTTTCTATCCCCAAGGGAGGCTCTGATCATTTTAACAAAGATAAATTCGGTCAAGAAAAGGAAAGAAGACACTTTACCGATCGTCTTTGATTTGGAAATTTAGGGATGTGCATTAAATTTGCAGTCCCTTACAAACGAGGAGGGGAAAACAAGCGGGAGTAGCTCAGTTGGTAGAGCACGACCTTGCCAAGGTCGGGGTCGCGAGTTCGAGTCTCGTTTCCCGCTCAATAATCGTTATTCGATGTTCGTTAATGGTTAGTCGGCAAACAAAGAAGTGTGGAAATTGCCACACTTTTTTATTTATAAGCCGAACAACGTTTAACGAACAACACTTTTGCCCTGCCCGGGTGGTGATCCCGATAATTATCGGGAGGTAGACACCTCCTGACTCAAGTCGGGTTGGATAGTAATATCACACGGGAATTCGTTCTTTAGTATTTGTATTGCCACTGCATTTATTTGCCCGGGTGGTGAAACTGGTAGACACGCAGGACTTAAAATCCTGTGGATAGTAATATCTGTGCGGGTTCAAGTCCCGCCCCGGGTACCATGAAGTAATTCAATGCTGATAGGTCGGCATCTGACATCAAAGCGGAATTAAACTTTCAGTAGTTTAATCCTTTACTGCCAACAAAATCATATTCGTTACTGGAAAAGCAATTCTTTCAAGGGAGCTTGAATCTTTAAACAACTCAACTTTTCCCACTAACCGGTTTTTAACAATCCATTCGTTAGTATAGGCATTTGATTTCTCTGCGATTGAGAAT
>JANNRV010000100.1:0-7541 GCA_031401775.1 Bacteroidia bacterium
ACCCCACCATTGCTCTTAGGTTTACATCAGAGTAAAAAGCTTAGTAAATTACCTGAATAGAAAGAGGCGACCCGCCACCATTGCTAGGTTAAAACCTATTTTGCGAATCAGGCCTTCTTTCGCAAACATTTTGTTAGCAACATGTGCCCTTCTTCTCTCTATTTTCTAGTCGGTCGTTACTATGTCGTCAATGTGTCGCGTTATAGAATTGATTGTCACGGTACATGATTATCCGTTTTTCACTTATTTGTTCTTTGTCTACACGGCACTCTTTACTTTGTGTACTCGCGCGGTTGCACACACAAACCTAAAGCTTTGCTATCTGCTTTTCACCCCAATTTCTCATTTGACTGATAAAGGGAATCAATTCTTTCCCTGTCTCCGTAAGCGAATACTCTACTTTCGGTGGAACTTCTAAATAAACTTTTCGAGCAATCAGATTGTCAGCTTCCAATTCTTTAAGTGTTTGAGTTAGCATTTTTGGTGTAATTCCCACCACAGCCCTGCTCAATTCTCCATACCTCAACAAACCATCTCTTAATACCCATAAAATCCGCCCCTTGTATTTCCCCCCGATGCGTTGAAAAGCATAGTCCACAGCACAGTATGCTTTCCTAGTTTTATTCTTCATGTCCTATGAAATCTAATTTATTGACAATCAGCATTACTATAGTATTTGTATCTACCTTACTTTTTAGTATCTACATGCAATAAAGGTATTAAATACTTTCATTTGTAAAAGTTCATTTACAACTAATCCAAACAACAAATGAATGCTTTTATCAAAAGAGTTCTATATTTTCCGATTACAAAGATAGTAGTGGGAATTAGTTTTTGCTTTTCACTATTTGTAGTTATACAAAACTTTGTATTAAAGCTATTTTTTTATAGCATTATTCAAGATAAAAGTATTGCTGACCCAATTATTATTTTTGTTTCTTCAATACTATTATTAGTTAGCTATTACTATTTATTCCGTTTATATGATAAAAGAAAAATTACCGAACTATCCATAAAATATTTACCCAAAGAAATGTTTGGGGGTTTTATTTTTGGTTTTTTGACAATTTCATTATCTATTTTCATTTTATACTTATTAGGCCACTATCAGGCTTTTAGTATTACAACTACTCACTACTCAGCAAGATTTTTCACTGTATTAATATTTGCTGCGTTAGTTGAAGACCTATTTCATAGAGGATTAATCGTAAGAGAGATAGAAAATTGGTTAGGCTCTAACATAGCTATTGTCGTTGCAATGTTGGTAGAATTACAACACATTTTTAATCCCAATTCCAACCTGTTTAGTCTTTTTTGGTATTTGATTTGGGGGTTTACCATGGCCATGATGTTTATATATACTAAGAGAGTATGGTTGCCATTTTTCTTCCATTTAGGCTGGAATTTTGCTCAGCCTTTTTATGGCTCCAATCTCACAGGGACAAATGATATGGGCAGTATTATTCAATCTAAATTTACAGGTCCTGAATTATTAACAGGGGGTGCAACTGGAATTGAAGGTTCAATTTTTACTGCATCGTTTCTGTTATTTATAGGAATAGCACTTTATTACCTTGCCAAAAGAGAGGGCAAAATTGTAAAAGGCAAACTGTTTAAAAGATGAATTTAAAAGATGCTTTTGTAAGTCTTGATAACTATTTTTCACCAAAGATTATAGGTGAAGTAAATGACCAATATATTAAAGTCGTAAAAATAAATGGGCAAGAAGTCCCTTGGCATAATCATGAAAACGAAGATGAATTATTTTATGTCGTAGAGGGAGAGTTTTTAATGGAAATTGAGAATCTGCCAAGTATTCAAATTAAAAAGGGTGACCTTCATGTGATAAAAAAGGGAATTAATCACAGAGTTTGTTCCACCGAAGAATGTCATATTATGCTAATTAAATCCAAATCCACAGAACATACTGGTAAAGTGAAAGTCGCGATAACAAAATCAATTGAAGAGCAAAACTATTAAGTGAAATATCTTGAGAATGCTAATTCAAGATAACGATATGGCACGTGCAGTTGATTTGGCTTTTGAGGTTTCGGAGACGAGTCCGTATCGTTTACTCAGTCCAAGTCCCTTAATTTTTTCATTAATTTTCTCTTTGTCCCACGTTGTTTAGCGAAATGACTATTTGTCACCGTGGAGAAAAGTTAATAGGTGGGATTGTCAATCGTTACTTTTTATTGTCGTGGGGAATTTGTCCTGTGACACGAAGGGCATTGGCGCTAACGTTTATGTTTCTGCAGTGGTGCCTTTTCGAAGCCGCGTCCTGTCCCACGAAACGAAACGTGGAGCGAAGTTAAATACTTATATCTTACACCTCAGCACACCATTGCAGAAACATTTTTGTTAGCGGTATGCGGCTTTTCAATTTGATTTTATTTAACAAGGTCATAACACGTCATTGCAATTCCGCAGTCAAATTGTTTGACAATTTTCAATTTCAAGTTTTGGTTTTTCTCTAACCCTTTGAAAATTGTCATTCCGTTTCCGATAGCAGTTGGGTTTATGAATAGATGAAATTCGTCAATTAGTCCAGAGTTAATAAGTGAAGTTACAAATGCCCCTCCACCGTAAACAATAATATCTTTACCTTTTTTATTTTTGAGTTTATTTATTTCTCCAACTAGTTCTCCTTTTGCAATTTCAGTATTGACCCATATAGATTTTTCAAGTGTCGTTGTAAATACAATTTTTGGTGTCGTTGTATATTTTAGACCTCCTTCATATTCTGGGTCGTTCGGATTTTTAACAACATTTTCCCAATGCGGTATAAAACCTTCTGCTAGTTTTCTACCTAAAATTATTGTGTCCACAGGTTCCGTAATTTCTCTTACATAACCAATAATGTCGTCTGTCCATGGAAAGCACATCCAGTCCATTTCTCCATTTTGTCCTGAAATGAACCCGTCAATAGTCAGTTGTACTTGCAGTTTTAATTTTCTCATTATTGTCAATTTATTATAATGTCGCTTGTTCGTTATTGTGTTGCTCTGCTATTACCGCTAACTAGCGAATTTATGCACCATGGTGCATAAATATCACATATATCCGTGAAAAAAGTGCATATACCCGCCTATGTTGGCTGGTATTGTGTACTTCATTGGAATATGGGAATTATCCGAGACCTATTGATTTTAATATGACTCGAAACTCATTCAGCATCATGGCAGTGGCGCCCCACACCACTTCGTTTTCAATCTCAAAGTGGGGTGCTTTCATTCTATACTTTCCAGCCGCAAGGATTTCCTTTTCCTTGACTGCTTCTTCCTGTATTAATTGACTGAGATTTCCGGAGATAATTTTTACTACTTCTACGGGATCGGGAACAAAGAGTGGCTTATGATTAACGTATCCAATGACAGGCACGACCAAAAAATTACTTGGGATCACAAAGAAATCGCTCAACCTGCCAATCACATTGACAGACTCTTTTCTTACTCCCACTTCCTCCTCTCCTTCCCGTAAGGCAGCGTCAACATAATCTTCTCCGGGCTCAGCCTTTCCACCTGGAAAACTTATCTGCCCGCTGTGTGCACCTAGGTAATCGGGGCGCTTGATCAAGGGGAATCGTATTTGACCTTCATCAGGATAGAGCAATATCAAGACACTCCCCAGTTTAGCGGCTACTTTATGTTCAAACTTGGGAATCACCGAACCTACCGGAGTGGCTCGCAAGGGTGCGTGTGCTTCATCACCGGGCAGCGGCATCGCCAAGCGGGCTTTTAATCTTTCCGCCAGTAAATCCAGTTCTGTTAATATTTGCATTTCTTCATCAAGGCAGCGGTCAGCATTTTGTCACCACGATTTTCTGATTCACGGAAGTGGTCGCACGCCAATTTATCTTTTCCATTTTTCAGGCAGGCCATGCCAAGATAGAAGTGAATCTTGTCAATAAAGGAATCCATTTCACTAGCCTGCTTCAACAGGCGTTCTGCTGAGGGATAATCGCCCTGCATCATATAAAATATGCCTTTGTTGCGATAGGCCCACCCGTTGTAGGGATCAATACCGATACTCTGATTAATATCTTGCTCAGCTCCTGCTAAATCATTCAGGATCAATTTTATATATCCCCGGTTATTGAGAAAGAAGGGTTCCTCCGGAGAAAGTTCCAGTGCCCTATCTACCAACCGCATTGCTTCGGGGAGGTTATTCATTTCAATTTCAATCAGCGCAAGGGTATTGTAGATGTTCGGCTCCTGAGTTGATACTTTTGCCGCAGCCTCCAATTCTGATTTCGCAGTGCCAAAGTCTTTCATATAAAACTTCACCGTAGCACGATTGACAACATATTCCGTTTTGTTTCCCTCCAATTGAATAGCCTTGTCAAAGGACAATAAAGCAGCCGGAAAGTCTCTCAATTTAGTTTGTGTGAGTCCCTTAGTAAAGTAGGCAATCGCTGTATCGGGCTTAGCGATAATTACTTTGTCCAGATCGGCCAGGGCACTGTAGTATTCCTTCATCTCATAAAATGTATTGGCCCGGTTGAAGTAGGCATTCAGGAAACCGGGCTGGCATTCAATGGCTTTTTGATATTGCTCCAGGGCAAGATCCCATCGCTTCATTTTAAAATAAACAGTACCTAAGTTGTTGGAGGCATCAGCAAAGCAAGGGTCAATCTTGAGGGCTTCCTTAAAATAGTAGGCACCTTGTTCAAAATTCTGCCCCTCCACTTCGAGATTGCCTTTCAACAGGAACTTTTGAAGGCGTGTTTCTTTTGTTTCCCCGCAAGAAAGCAAGATCAGTGATGTGAGTAGGATTATATTCCTTAAATTCATTAGTTCTATTATAATTTCCTATCAAGTAAAACACTTATCCTCATTGCTTTGTTAGTAGGAATTTTTATTAATACTTCTGCGCTGCGCAATTTACAAAGTCCATACCATTGAAACCCATGGCAAGGCAATTGATATCTATACTATCGCAATAGCGGAGCGACCTTCTCCTGGCATACAACGAGAGACGACTTATCGGCACCAAACACTCATTAGTCTTGGGTTCCCGAAAATGATTTTAGTCAAATAGTTTTGAATCCTAGAAAGGGTTGACTTTATTTGTGCACAGAATGAAATTCACTCAAAACATCTATGTCCACCATCATCATATGTTTAGTATGTTGGGCCAGCCTATGTTTTGATTAATCGATAACGAATTATGAAAAGGCTTGCCAACAGAGGTGAGCCTTTTTTGTTTAATGATAACAACAACCATGAATCCAATCTTACGAATTGCCATACAAAAGTCAGGGAGACTACAAGAGGGCTCCGTTCAACTGCTCAAAGAAAGTGGCCTCAGCTTCAGCAATGGAAAAGACCAATTAAAGACCCAGGTCAGGAATTTTCCGGTGGAGGTCCTCTTCCTGCGAGATGATGATATTCCTCAATATGTAGAAGATCAGGTTGCTGACATTGGAATCGTAGGAGAAAATATCTTTGTTGAAAAGCAAAAGAAGAATAACCTCATCAAGAAGCTCGACTTTTCTAAATGCAGGCTGTCCATCGCCATTCCCCGTGCAGAAACTTACCAGGGAATCCAATCACTGCAGGGCAAAAACATTGCCACCTCCTACCCTGTCATTGTTCAGCAGTTTCTCGATAAGCATAAGATAAATGCAGGCATTCACGAAATCAGTGGATCGGTAGAGATCGCTCCTGGAATCGGCTTGGCAGATGCCATTTGTGACATTGTCAGTACCGGTAGCACATTGATGAGCAATGGGCTGAAAGAAGTAGAAATTGTGATGCAATCAGAAGCTGTGCTAATTAGCAGCCCCACCTTGAAGGCAGAAAAACAGTTGATCCTTGAAAAACTACTCTTTCGAATTGATTCGGTTCAATCCGCGAAAAGCAATAAGTATATCCTATTGAATTGCCCCAATGAATCTATTAAGAAAATCACGGATCTCATTCCCGGCATGAATAGTCCCACCATCATGCCCTTGAACAAGCCGGGGTGGTCTTCACTTCATTCGGTAGTCAATGAAAATGATTTCTGGGAAAAGATTGATCTCTTGAAATCGTGCGGAGCCGAGAGTATTCTGGTTATCCCTATTGAGAAAATGATCGCTTAATTTAGTAATTATAATTATTGATTCCCCGATCATGAAAGTTATAAAATTTCCCTCGCCAGAAAACTGGAAGCAATTAAGTCTTCGGCCTCAACTCGACCTTGGCTATCTGGAAGGAGTTGTGAATAATATTCTCAGCCGCGTGAAGATTTCCGGAGATGCCGCGCTAAAAGAATTTACACTTCAATTTGATCAGGTTCATATCGAACAATTGCAGGTATCGAAAGAAGAAATTGCTAAAGCATCAAGTGAAATCAGCGATGATCTGAAGAATGCTATTCATAGTGCTGCCGACAACATCAGAAAATTCCATGCTGCCCAACAGAGAGAAGTGCTGTCCATAGAAACCATGCCAGGTGTGCAATGTTGGAGAAAATCCATCGCTATTGAAAAAGTAGGCATCTATATTCCCGGTGGCTCTGCTCCTCTTTTCTCAACGGTTTTGATGCTTGGAATCCCCGCACAACTGGCAGGATGCAAAGAGGTAATTCTTTGTACACCTCCCGGCAAGGATGGAAAAATTGATGCTACTATTTTGTATGCAGCTCAACTCTCGGGGATTTCCAATATTTTTAAAGTAGGCGGAGCGCAAGCCATAGCCGCGTTAGCGTACGGAACGGAAAGCATTCCCGCTGTTAACAAAATTTTTGGACCCGGAAATCAATACGTAACCTGTGCTAAGCAACTCATCAGCCAGCAAGGAACGGCTATCGACATGCCTGCGGGCCCGTCAGAAGTAATGGTCGTTGCCGATGAACATGCAGACGCTGCCTTTGTAGCATCTGATCTTTTATCGCAGGCCGAACATGGCCCGGACAGCCAGGTAATTTTGATCTCAAAAAGTGAATCACTGATTGAGCGAGTTCAACTTGAGATGGGTCGGCAACTCACACTACTTCCCCGCAAAGAGATAGCTGTCCAATCACTTACTCACAGCAAGGCTATTCTTTTCTCCAGCGATACAGAACTCATGAACTTCGCCAATGAGTACGCTCCCGAGCATTTGATCATTAATACTACCAATTGCGATCAACTTGCTGACAAAATCATCAATGCGGGTTCAGTTTTTCTTGGGCCCTACACACCCGAGTCGGTCGGTGATTATGCTTCAGGTACAAATCACACGCTGCCCACCAATGGTTTTGCGAAGGCCTATAGTGGTGTGTCACTGGAGAGTTTTTGTAAATTTATTACGTTTCAAAAAATAAGCGAAGTTGGGATGAAGAACGTTGGGCCCATTGTAGAAAAGATGGCCATGGCTGAAAAGCTTGAAGGTCATGCAGAAGCGGTAAGGGTAAGACTAAAGAGGAGCAAGTAGCAAGTAGTAAGTAGTAAGTAGTAAGTAGTAAGTGGAAAGTGGAATGCAAAGTAATTAGTCATTGGATATCGAAATGAAATTCGAAATAAACTCACTAGCTCGGAAAAATATCAAGAAGCTGAAGCCCTACTCTTCAGCCCG
>JANNRV010000101.1:0-42354 GCA_031401775.1 Bacteroidia bacterium
TTGAAATAAGAAATGCTTCGGCCAGGGTTGCTATTTCCCAAAAATTATCATGACTGCCATCCAGCAGGCCGATAACTTCCAACGCAATTTGCTGGCCTTGTTTTGATTGACCGGCAATGGCCGACATGGTAGCTGCATTAATACCCGTATAGTAACTTTTCGTGAGGGTGAAATTTTTTAAATACGTATCTCTGGAGAGTACAGCGTATCGTTGCTCTTTGGTCTTGATAAATAGTTCTTTGTAGATGCCGCCCAGGATTCCTGATGTTTCGGGATCTTCTTGAGATTTCTTGTAAATGGGCTCAAGATACTGCATGGCTGCTTCGGGCACACCACACTTGGACATCGCTAAAGCATATAGCTGTTGTACACGAAGCGACTCTGAATCAACCAGCAAGGCAGCTGCCTTTGTACGTGCTTCAAAATACCTGCCCTGACTAATGAGGTCTTCAATTTGTTGACTCACACTTACTAATAATTACGTTAATCTCTTTGGCTTTCACCACTATCTTGTAGTAAAAACAAGTGCGCTAAATGTAAGCTATATTTTGAAATCTTAATAGGCCGGAAACTATTTGATTTCAGCTAAGAGACTTTATAATTGTCCTTCATCATCAACCCATACAATGTCCACCGTGATGTTCTGCTTCTTAATCTCCTTCACAAAATGAGCTGTTCCCCCTGCCGCTGCTTCTTCATCATGCCGCATGAGCGCGAGGGCAAGTACATTTTCTTCTCTTTGCGTTAATGCATACTCCAGAATTTCTTTATTGCAATCGGAGTACGCCTGACCTGTCGTTTCAGTATGATCCAGGTATTTTAAATCGGTCACTTGCAACAAAAGTCGCTCAAATTCATTTCTCCATTCCTCCGGATTTTCGTCCGGCATTCCCTTTAAATAATTAACCGAGGTAGTTATGAAGTGTTCTTTCTCAAAAGGTATAAAGACCGTCAGTGGAATCTTTCGCTTAAGAATCTCATCCGCAAAGAGCATGTCACCCCCGGCCGCCAGGCTACATACTGCGCATGAAATGTTTTTTGTAAGAAGGACCTTATCAATATAGATGCTAATCAACGAGCGCGCATCTTCCAGCATGTGATGAGTAAAGCGGCTATCCTTTCGATTAGCGGCATCGAGTAAGTGTCCTGTGAAAAGGAGAATGAATTTATTTGATACGTTGCGTTTATCCGCTGGCATCTCCATAAGAAAATCAAATATAATAATTTGATCACTGCGAATAGTTCTGTTTTATAGCACTGACGGTAGTCTCAAATAAAGTGCGTAAATAGGGTATGGATTATTGCTGTATCAATTCCTATGTAAAGCGTTAAGCATGGAAGTACAACTGAAGAGATCGCTTACACCCGCCATGGTTTGGGGCCTGGGTGTTGGCTATGTAATTTCCGGTAACTTCTTTGGCTGGAATCTTGGACTGGAGAAAGGAGGAACGCTCGGCTTAGCGATTGCCATCTTCTTTATCATCATTCTTTACATCACTTTCACTTTTAGTTATACTGAACTAGCCTGCTCCATACCCAAGGCAGGCGGTGCCTTTGATTATGCCAACCGTGCTTTTGGGAGAGAGATTGGATTTATTACAGGTATGGCACAAAACATTGAGTTCATTTTTGCACCCCCGGCAATTGCCTTCGCTATTGGCTCGTATGGAAATATCTTCTTCCCCGATATATCGGTAATGGGTTTTTCTATTGCCGCCTACTTACTTTTTGTGACGCTTAATATCTCAGGCGTGAAAGTAGCCGCTACTTTCGAACTCGTTGTCACGGTGCTGGCTGTAGCTGCATTACTTTTCTTCAGCCTGCTTACCTTTCCTGAATTTCAGTTTAGCCACTTACAACAAAATGCTTTACCCTTTGGCTATGCCGGAGTGATGGCAGCAATTCCTTTTGCAATCTGGTTTTTCCTGGGCATTGAAGGCGTGGCCAACCTGGCGGAAGAAGCTATCAATCCCAAGCGCACTATATTAATAGGGTTTGGTTCGGCCATTGCCACTTTGGTGGCTTTATGTGTCATCACATTTACCAGCTCAGTAGGCGTAGCAGGGTGGGAGGCAATTGTTTTCAAGGCTGACGGATCTACTTCCGACTCGCCCTTGCCGCTGGCAATGGGACTCATTGTAGATAGCAATAGCTGGAGCTTTCGGCTCTTACTGTTTGTAGGACTGTTTGGATTGGTCGCCTCGTTTCATGGACTAATGCTTGCAGCCGGCCGATCAACTTATGAATTTGGCCGGGTGGGATATGCTCCATCGTTTCTTGGGAAAGTGCATCCAAAATTTCAAACGCCTGCCAATGCACTCATTATAAACATGATGTTGGGATTGCTTGCCTTATTCTCCGGCAAGACGGGTGAGATTATCACCATTTCAGTTTTCGGTGCACTTACACTCTATGTTATCTCCATGTTATGTTTATTGCGGCTGCGCAAAACTGAACCTGACTTGGTGAGACCTTTTCGTGTCCCTCTTTATCCTATCTTTCCGCTGCTGGCCTTAGTAATAGCCTCCTTCTCATTTGTGGCTATGGCCATTTATAATGCACAACTCGCGGCTATTTATTTTTTGATAATTGGAGTAAGTTATGGGATATTTAGAGTCTGGAATTCAATAAAGCCCAATGAACGCTCAACAAATTCGTAAGTACGTAAAAGATCATCCTTCCGGGAGAGTAAAGATTGCTTACGCGGATATTGATGGAATCTTACGGGGCAAATACATTTCAGCTGAAAAATTCCTTTCCTTCTCAGAGGGTCAAACTACATTTTGTAATGTTGTCTTTGGTTGGGATGCCAATGATGTAGCCTACGACAATGGAAAGTATACGGGCTGGCACACGGGCTATCCTGATGCACCAGCGCGATTGGATTTGACTACGTTCAGAAAAATCCCTTGGGAAAATGATATTCCTTTTTTCTTAGGAGAGATCATTGATGCTAAAGGAGGACCATCGTGGGTTTGTCCGCGGCAACTACTAAAAAAAGTTTATGCTGATTCAAAGAAAGAAGGATTCACTCCTTTTTTCGCACAGGAATTTGAATGGTTTAATTTTCAGGAGACACCTCAAAGTGCAAGAGAAAAGAATTACAACAACCTGACACCGCTTACTCCGGGAATGTTTGGCTATTCTATTCTGCGCACTTCACTGGAGAATCCCTTCTTCTCCGATCTATTTGATCTCCTCACAAAGTTTAACATTCCGGTCGAAGGTCTTCATACAGAAACGGGGCCGGGAGTCTTAGAAGTCGCCATTCAATATTCAGGTGTGATTGAAGCAGCAGATCGGGCTACACTTTTCAAAACGGCAGTAAAAGAAATTGCTTACAAGCATGGCATTATGGCCACGTTTATGGCGAAGATCAGCGAGAATCTTCCGGGCTGTGGAGGACATGTGCATCAAAGTCTTTGGGACAAAGCCGGAAAGAAAAATCTTTTCTATGAGGCCAAAGAGAAGAACCACATGAGTGAATTGATGAAGAGCTATATAGCAGGACAACTGTATTGTTTACCGCAACTTCTGCCGATGTATGCACCTACTATTAACAGCTATAAGCGATTGGTAGAAGGAGCATGGGCACCCACCACATTAACCTGGGCGGTTGATAATCGTACGGTTGCCCTGCGCGTTCTTTCGAGTGGAAGCAAATCTTGTCGCTTAGAGACAAGAGTCATCGGTTCAGATGCCAACCCCTACTTAGCCATGGCAGCTGCCTTAGCTTCAGGTTTATATGGCATTAAGAAAAAATTAAAATTAAAGCAGCCTGCTACCGTGGGAAATGGGTATCAGGATTTCTCAAACGGTACATTGCCGGGTAACCTGCATGAAGCAACCAAGCTGATGAAATCTTCCTCGGTGGCAAAAGCGATTTTAGGAGAACAGTTCGTAGAACACTTTAGCCAAACCCGGGAGTGGGAGTGGAGACAGCATTTAAAGGCAGTGACCGATTGGGAATACAAGAGATACTTTGAAATAATTTAATACTACGTTTCATTTTCAGACATGACCTTCGACAAAGTTTATCAATACAATTTTCCAACCACTATTCGATTTGGTGCAGGCTCCAGCAATGAGCTGCCGGATTACCTCATAAAGAATAATCTCTCCAAGCCACTGATTGTAACTGATCCCACGGTGGCTCAACTTTCCTTTTTCAAGAAGATTATCGAAGGGCTAAAGAATAAAAATATTTCAGTTGAAGTATTCCAAGACATACACAAGAACCCGGTGAAGTCGGATGTCTATAAAGGAACGGATGCATATGATGGAACACATCGGGATTCGATCATTGGCATAGGGGGAGGGGCAGCAATAGATGTTGCACGAGCCATTGTTTTGCGTGTTCACCATCGCGAAGATTTATTTAAGTACGATGACCTGATTGGAGGTGATGTTTATGTTACTAATGATGTTCCTCATTTCATTACTATTCCCACGACTGCGGGTACCGGAAGTGAGGTAGGAAGAAGTGCTATCATTGCTGATGATGTTACCCACCAAAAGAAGATTCTTTTTTCACCTAAATTATTAGCAAAGATTATTTTCGCTGACCCATTATTAACCATGGACTTGCCGCCTTTCATTACGGCAGCAACAGGCATGGACGCATTAACGCATAATATGGAAGCCTACATCGCTAAAATGCCTCACCCGCTTTGTGAAGGGATTGCGTTGGAAGGGATTGCACTAATTAGCCAGGCCTTAGAAACTGCCGTGAACAAACCTGATCTGGAATCGCGAAGTAAAATGCTTATTGCCTCATTGATGGGTGCCGTTGCTTTTCAGAAGGGCTTAGGTGTGGTTCATTCACTGGCGCATCCGCTTTCTTCCTTATTGGATACGCATCATGGATTGGCCAATGCAATAAATATTCCTTACGGTATGGAATTTAATATTGAAGGGTTTGAACATAAGTTTAAACGAATGGCCAACACGCTTGAATTAAAAGACCAATCCGGCAAAGGAGTAGTTAAGTACCTTGTTGACCTGAATTCCAAAATTAATATTCCTCACAAGTTGAGTGCCATTGGAGTAAAGCAGGAACATATAGAAACGCTGGCCGATTTAGCCATTGCTGATTTTGCTCATCCTAATAATCCCAAACCGGTAAGCCGGAAAGATTTCAAACAACTCTATCTGAAGGCTTTATAAAATGAGGAAGATTACAATTGGTGTAGCGGACTGCAGCAAATATGAAAAGTATGCTTCCTGGATTTCACGAGAGCCCGGAGTTGAAGTTATTAAGCTGGGTTACGTCCTCGATGACTTTGATGAAGTAAAACGTTGCCAGGGAGTATTATTGACAGGTGGGGAAGACGTACATCCGAGATTTTACAATAGACCTGATCTACTTCGATTCTGCTATCCCGATGATGTGGATGAGAGACGTGATGAATTTGACCTGAAAGTGATCGAGTATACCCAGCAATATCAAATGCCTTTGCTTGGGATTTGTCGAGGCTTGCAGATCGCCAATGTTTTCTTTGGAGGGACATTAATCCCCGATTTACCCTCTTTTGGAAAATATAACCATTCGAAGTTTGGAGAAGGTAAGGACCGCTACCATTCCGTTTCTATCGATTCCCAAAGTCAGCTTTCCAAAATTACATCGCTGATGGTTGGAGAAGTTAATAGTGCACATCACCAGGCTGTAAAACATGTTGGAAAGAATCTCGTAGCAAATTGTTTTTCAAGCGAAGGTGTGATTGAAGGCCTTGAACGGATTCAACCGGAGGGCAAGCCTTACCTGATGCTGGTGCAATGGCATCCGGAGCGCATGAATGAGCAAGCCAATCCATTGACTGCCTCTATTAAGAAAAGTTTTTTAGACAAAGTAAGAAGTTTATAGTTGAGCCAATGAGAATTATCAATCCTGCCACCGAAGAAGTTATTTCCGAAGTTTCTGAAGATACCAAGGAATCGTTGGGGGAAAAAATTAAACAACTTAAAGCGGGTCAGTTTGCCTGGCATCAAGTCATTCTCAATAAGAGGATTGAGATCATTCAATCCTTTTCAGATTTATTGGAGAGCAACATCGAACATCTCGCCTCTGTATTAACATCTGAAGTTGGTAAACCACTTCAGCAATCACGCAATGAGATAAACGGGGCAAGAGCAAGAATAAAATGGTTAGCGGAGAATGCGGAAAAGTACCTGGCCGATGAAGTGATGACTCATGAAAAGGGATTGACTGAGCGCATTACCTACGAACCCTTAGGCATAGTTTGTAATATATCAGCTTGGAACTATCCTTATTTAGTAGGAGTGAATGTTTTTGTTCCTGCATTACTGGCAGGAAATGCTGTGATGTATAAACCATCTGAGTATTCAACGCTGACCGGATTGGAAATAGAGAAACTACTCAAACAAGCGGGAGTCCCCCAAAATGTATTTCATATTGCACTTGGTGCACGTGCGGTTGGCGAATTGTTATTAGAACTTCCTTTCGATGGCTATTTCTTTACAGGTTCTTATAAGACAGGAAAAAACATTTATGAAAGGGTAGCACCGAAGATGGTTACCTGCCAGTTGGAATTGGGTGGTAAAGATCCATTGTATGTCGCGGATGATGTAACTGATATAAAAGCGGTAGCAGCGGGAACAGCGGATGGTGCATTCTATAATAACGGCCAAAGCTGCTGTGCTGTGGAACGAATCTATGTTCATGAAAAAGTCTATGATCAATATGTAGATGAATTTTTGAAAGAAGTGAAATCGTGGAAGATCGGGCCGCCAACTGAAGCAGGTGTATACATCGGTCCATTGAGTAGGAAAGAACAAGTGAGTTTTTTGGAAGGACAGGTAAAAGATGCGCTTGAAAAAGGTGGGAAGATAGAAACTGGCGGAAAGTCTATCGAAGGCAAGGGCTTTTACTTTGAGCCTACGGTGATTACTAATGCAAATCACCGGATGAGTTTAATGAGAGAAGAATCCTTTGCACCTATCATTGGCATCATGAAAGTAAAAGATGATATAGAAGCAGTTCGGCTGATGCAGGATACAGAATACGGCTTAACAGCAGCAGTGTATAGCGCTAACCAATCTAGAGCCGAGAAGATTTTACAACAAATCAATTCAGGCACTGGTTATTGGAACTGTTGTGATAGGGTAAGCGCTGCATTGCCCTGGAGCGGAAGGCAGCATTCAGGTTTTGGCGCAACATTGTCATATGCTGGTCTGAGGGCTTTTACAAAGCCAAAGGCTTTTCATTTAAGGGGATAATTCTACTTTCTTCTTTCTATTTTCAAAGTCTACTAGTTTTGTAGACCAATCTCCTATCTTTGCGAATTAATTATTCTGAATGGACATTCTTTACAAACCCTGGCCATGGTATATAGCTGGGCCTCTTATTGGACTTACGGTTCCCCTGCTGCTATTATTAGATAATAAGCGATTCGGAATCTCTTCCACACTGCGACAGATCTGTGCTGCTTGCGTTCCTGCTAACATCACTTTCCTTAAGTACGATTGGAGGAAAGAAAGCTGGAACCTCTTTTTTGTTGGAGGCATATTTATCGGAGGCTATTTGGCCGGAAATCTTTTTGGCAATCTTGAATCAATAGCGTTGGCACCCGCAGCAATAGAGACCTTTAAATCCTGGGGGATCATACCCTCCAATGCATTGATGCCGGAAGGGCTCTTCAACTTCCAAAGTTTATTTACGCTAAAAGGATTTTTGTTAATAATTGTGGGTGGTTTTATGGTGGGCTTTGGAACGCGTTATGCCGGAGGTTGTACTTCCGGTCATGGCATTTTTGGATTGTCCAATCTACAATGGCCTTCACTAGTCGCGACTATGTTATTTTTTGTGGGAGGCATTATTGTCAGTAATTGGGTGCTACCTTATATTCTTCATGTATGAGAAACATTCAATTTATTTTAGCGGGAATTTTCTTCGGCTTTGTGCTTACTAAAGGGGAAGCCATCTCATGGTATCGGATGCAAGAGATGTTTCATTTTCAGAGCTTTCACATGTTCGGTATTTTTATGACGGCCGTTTCCGTTGGATCTCTATCAATATTTTTGTTAAAAAAATTTAAGGTCAAAACCTTGGAGGCCGAACCTGTTGCCATTCCAGATAAAATATTCCATAAGGGAATTATATTCGGCAGCCTCATCTTTGGCTTCGGTTGGGCATTGACGGGTGCTTGCCCCGGCCCGCTTTATGCGCAGCTAGGCTCAGGTGTCTTAGTGACAATCGTGATGATTGCCTCAGCGCTATTCGGAACTTGGATGTATGCTTTAATCAGAGAAAGACTACCCCATTAATATCGGAGACCCGGTTCAATAGTGATATCGCTAGAGGGTAGTTCTAAAAACCTAAACGTGGTGTCAGGCTGAGCTAGTCGAAGCCGATTTACAGTGTCCATTCTAAGAAATATGTTTCGAACCGATAGCTATCGGGTTCAACATGATAATGTTTTTAGAACTACCCAAGAGAATTTTAATTTATATTAATACTTAATGTCATTCCATACCAGGCTTTATTCTGATAAATCCAAATATTTTTATCTCTATCAGTAAGGTAATCCCAGCCGACACCAAATCCAACAGTAAGATTGTTAACACCAAACATGAGCGACAGGCCACGACTAAGAATTAAGCCGTTGTATTCATCAGTAGTTTGATAGTTGGTTGTCCATGGAGTTATGGAAGTAGAACCCAATCCGCCAAACGCACCTGCAGTTAACGCACGATGACGTATTTGTTTAACTATACCGGTGGGTGTTTTAGTATAATGTACTCTGAAACGATCTAAGCGATAACCAAAAAATACATTCCCATTAAATTCAGTAGTAAGCTGCCGGGGAAAATCGTAAGAGGAAGGCCTGTATTTAAATGGGACAATAAGAATATCGATATCCATTCTGCGTTTCAGAAATAATTCATCTGTTGCCGATTTGATTGGTTTAATGCTACCTGCATTTTTGTCAGCCGGTATAATCGATACAGAATCATCAGAGACATCTACATATACTTTTGTGTATCGCTCTCCCGGTTGTCGAAAGCGATAATGGTCGTCTTCCAATTGAGACTCCGGAATCTTGTTTAGCGTACCGCACGATGAACAAATAAATGCCAAAGCGGTTGAGGCAAGGAAGTATTTCATAAATACACTCTACTTAAAGGCAATTGCCATCCATCAAGATAATGCTTTATTTTTATTTTCTATTTTTTAGAATAACGAGTTCCATTCGCATCTCCTTAAAATTCCCAAGTCACTCCAATCACCGGAAGGAGGCCAAACCAATACTTGTCACCCCGTGGAGTAAGGTAGCCTCCGTTTCCATCAGGTACTAAATTATCATTATCATCCGTTGCGCCAATGTCAAATTTTCTTAGATTTTTTTGATTGTAGAGATTGATGATATGCAGGAAGGCCGACAACCTTCCTTTCTCAAGTTGAAAATGCCGGTTAATGCGCAAGTCCACGCGATGGTATGCCGGATAAGCCGTACCATTGTATACCTCATGTACAGGATAAAAAATTAACCGGCCATCTACAAGTGTTCTTGTATTATAATGATAATTGGTGCGGTGCCATCCGGTGTAATACTGACCTGAAAGACTAAAATGCCACTTTTGACTTGGGCGATAATTCATGTCTGCATAGACCGTGTGCAATTGATTGGTAGTACGAGGCACTTTTCCGATTTGGGGCGTTACCAATCCGTCAAAGTCAATGCTTTGTATATTATCTTTAGCCTTCGCTAAAGCATAACTAAACCACCAGGAGATTTTTTTACCTGCATCGTACTTCACAAATACTTCAATTCCTTTTGCGGTTCGGCCATCAATATTCAGTCTGACCACATCATTCCTGGCTTCGGGGAAAACCTCAAGCGGGTCTCTCAGGTTTTGATAGATTGGATTTATTTTAGGAATATCTTTATAATATCCTTCCAGGCGAAGACTAATGTGGTTGGTAAACAGATGCTCCAACCCAACCACATAGTGTTTTGAAAGTTCGGCAGGATTAAACTTTGTGGCATTGTGATTTACATCAAGGTTTTGGATGAATTGGGTTTGATAGTAATATCCCCACGCAGCTCTTAGAAATGTTTTCTTTGTAAAGGCGTACGCCATGCTGATTCTTGGGCTCCACAATTTATCCTTAGTATGGGAAGCATAGTCATATCTTATTCCCGTTTCCATAAATAAGGAAGGTGATACCTGAAAGCATGCTGAGAGATATGCATTAACCTGCTGTCCGGTCTGGTGAGCTTCAACATCTACAACTGCACTGCTGTAAATTAAACTGTCATTATTATTCACACGTATATCATCCAGTGAATAGAAATAATCATAGCGTGCATCCAATTGCCGTGCATCAAAGCCACTCTTTAAAACAAAACGATCGGAAGATTGCCAGGTCCAATCTTGCTTTGCTCCAAAAAAATGGAATTTTCTTTCATCGGTCAGCAGGAAGATGCCCACATCGCCATACTCATCTTTATTGTAAGACCCATTACGCTTCTCCGAATTAGATCCCCCATAAAGCATCGTGCGGGAAAACAGTTTGGGTGAATAAATCGATTTCAATGTTGCCCAACCATAGCTGCTGGAGTACTTAATATCGGTGCTGTCGTAATTTCCCTGGTAAATATCACTTCGCTTCATTTTGTCATTGGAGCGTAGCAAGTGAAATGAAAGCGTATGTTTATCATTAAGCTTATAATCTACTTTACCCATCATGTCTGAAAAGATGGGAATATTTTCATCGGGGTGAAGAAGTGCGTACGTCACGTCCAGCATCCCTCTTCGGGCAGAAAAAAGGTATGAACCTTTATTTTTTGCAAATGTACCATCCTTATAGAATCTCGCATTCATAATACTCAGGCCAACCAGCGTATGCTTTTCACCTTCCCGAATATTTTTTGTCTTCATATTAAATACAGCGCTCTGTCGGTTGCCATACTCGGCCGAAAAACCTCCTGTCAAGAGATCAATTCCTTGAATGGTTTCTATATCGACAATACTAAATAGCCCACCACCAATATCTCTTGCGTGAAAGGGGTCATAAAGTTCCATGCCATCAACGGTCATCAGTACTTCATCAGCCTCGCCACCTCTTACATTAAATTTTGACGAAAAGTCATTGGAGGAGACCCCCGGAAGCCGTGATACGGCACGGGTTATGTCTTCTGCCCATGACATATTTTTTATATCTTCTCCCGATAGTGTTTGCTGTGACGATAAACTTTCATTTCCCATGATGGAGAAACTGCCGGGCGTGACCGTCACTTCATTTAGTGTGATGACGCTTTCTGACAGTCTGATTGTTCCTAAATCCAGAACTGCATTTTTACGGATAACTAATTCATCCAAACGTTTTTGAGAATATCCGATGCTGGTAAGTGTAAGCGTGTATGTTCCTTCTGGGAGGTCGCTGATAGCAAGATTTCCTGTGTGGTCAGTGGTGCCACCTTTGCTAATGGATTGACCTTTTACAAGGATATTAATTCCCTGAAGCGGTTGTTGAGAAGTTTCATCCATAATAATCCCCTTGATTGTCCCAGAGGCAAGTTCCTGGCCGGAAACTGCAAGGCGAAGAAATAAACTGATTCCGATAAGCAGGATGGATTTCATATTCATTGGAGGTAAGGGTTGATGGATAATTTAACGAATGGATATTATGGCGGCCATACTAAATGTTTGTTGGGCATAGCAGGGAAGCAGCATTACTTCCGTTGGTTTCCTGTGTTTTGCTCCCCACTTGTTTTGATGCGTGAGGTAAGCCAGGTTAGTTGCAAAAATTCCTATCCCCGCGCCAACCAAGACATCGGAGATCCAATGTCTGTTGTTCATCACGCGCAAAAGGCCGATGCCGGTGGCAGTTGAATAGGCAAGTACACTGAGCAGTGGATGCTTTTTTCCATACTCCTTGTGAAGAAAAGTAGCGGCAGCAAACGCTTGTGCCGTGTGCCCCGATGGAAACGAGTTGGCTGCACGAGTATCCGGGCGAGGGACTGCTGTCAATTTCTTAAGTGGAAAAACAATAGCTGCCATCAATAATTCTGATTTGATAAGTAATGCTACCTGGTTAATAGCAGTATGTTCCCCCTTCACACCAACGACATTCAAAGCTGCTACAGCGGCAATGGGAGCATACTGTAGGTAATCGTCTACATGTGTTCTGAAATAAGGCATCCATCGATTTCGTTGATCGTTTAAATCTTTTCTATAGAGGAGGTCATTGTCTATGATAGACATTGTACCCACACCCACCAGTATAAGAGGCACTCCTACAATAGATTTCCACTTAATTGGCTTCATAGCGTATGGTATATGATGCGTGCTATCGGATTGGGCCGTTACTTGAATCGGGAGTAGGTATAAAAAGATGAGAAGTGCCGGTAGCGAAGATGGTAACTTCATACGAATGGTTTTGAGTTAATGCCTGTACGCCATTTTCTTAACTCCAGTTGGTTGACAAAATTTATATTTTACGCAACCAAGCTTTTCATTTTTAAATGCGTGTAAAAAAATCATGACCTAGCGCGCGTGAATTTTAAAATCATAGGGTTATTAACATTTATGTTTTTACGACCAACCATTTCACTTTTCATTACGTGAGGTGAAAAGGAATCCCCTCTGATTTTATGATTTTTCTTTAAAAAAAAATGATTATGAAAACACTGTTAAAATGCTTTTTCGTGTTGGGCGTGATTGCAATTGGTTTCAGTAAGTCATTTGCTCAAAATGAAAGTCCTGTTTACTTGAAAGATAGAGGCACTGGCTTGCCCACTTCAATGTTCGGCACCTACATAGATAAGGGGGAATTTATTGTGTATCCATTCTATGAATACTACTCAAACAAAAATGCCGAGTATGCTCCCAATGAATTTGGAGGTGTATCGGATGCAGATCTTGAAGGGAAATTTACAGGCAATGAAGGATTGCTCTATTTAGGATATGGTATTTCCGACTGGCTGGCGATTGAAGTAGAAGCGGCTTACATCTCAGCAAAAATGGAAAGAGCGGCCAATGATCCGGAAGCGCCAAACCAGGTTATTAAAGAGTCGGGTATTGGAGACGTTGAATCACAGATCCGATGGAGGTATAATAAGGAAACCCGAAAGCGCCCAGAGTTTTTCAGCTACTTCGAAGCCGTTTTCCCTTTTCAAAAAGATAGGCAATTAATTGGCACACAGGATTGGGAACTTAAACTAGGCTCGGGATTGGTCAAGGGTTTTACCTGGGGCACTCTCACTTTTCGGTTAGCAGGTGAATATAACGCGGCAGAGAAAATTTTTGAACCGGGAGAGTATGCATTTGAATACCTGAAAAGAGTCTCGCCTTTTTTTCGATTTTATATAGGTATGGAGGGCACTCAGGATGAGGCGGAATTCATTACCGATCTCCAGTTTCATTTTAATGAAAACGTTTTTTTACGCATCAACAATTCATTCGGAATCACCCCAAAAGCCACGGATTATGCTCCTGAACTGGGTGTATTGTTCAAATTCAACTAATCCTGTCTAAATTTAATAGAACAACCAACCTAATTGAATGAAAGTGCGTGTAGCCTAAACCTAAACGATAGCGCCATCGAAGAGAAAGACCTCTATACGCTGCTGGATTCCTGTCAAAGGGGAAACCGGAATAGCATTGACAAGCTATACAGAGAATTCTATGCCTATGCCATGGGGGTTTGTCTTCGTTACTCCAGAACACGCGAGGAGGCAGTGGAGATTGTGAATGACGGGTTTATGAAGATTTTCAAGAAGCTCGATCGCTATTCGAAAGGACTGTCGTTCAAGGGCTGGCTCAGAAAAGTGATGATCAATTCGGCTATTGATTACTACCGCAGAAATGAAAAGCATTATCACAGTCTGGATATCTCGCACGGTAAGTATGAGACTTCCGCAGAGACCGTTCTGGATCAACTTTCAGAGCAGGATATTATTGCAGCCATTCAGCGGTTGCCACCTTCGTATCGCATGGTGTTTAACTTGTTTGTAATAGAAGGATACCAACACGATGAAATCGCCAATCAGCTAAACATAAGTGTTGGCACTTCCAAATCGAATTTGGCTATTGCACGAAATAAACTTCAAAAAGTACTGATCGCAGGACAGGGAGAGAGACTAACACACGAGAGCAATGGATGACAATCAGTTTGATGATATTGTAAAGAAAAAAGTAGGTGAGTACGAAGAGCCCGGTTTTGATCCAGCTGCTCTCTCTGATCTCCATTACCGGATGGCAGCATCCGGCACCGTGCCGTGGTACTACCGATATAGAACGGAACTTTTAGTGGGAACAGGCCTTGCCCTTTGCACACTGATTATTTTATTGAACCAGTGGTCATTGAGTAATAAGCAGAGTGTACAATGGCGAAATGACCTGGCCTCTCCTAAAGAGCAGCAGGAGCAAATTCTCAGATTGCAGAATGAAATTAACTACTTGAAAACTATACAACCGGATACCCTCAGGGTTATTGAATACAAAGAGCAAAATTCTACCTTGTATACGGTCTTGCTCAACCGAATCGCCAATCTTCAATCTGATCTTGAAAATTATAAGAATATGCCAACTCAAGGCAGAGCGTTCTCCGGTTCGGACTTTATTGAATCAGATAGCGTATTGACAAGTGTTGCCGGTGCCAATCCATCCGACAACTCATCCAGATTGGTACCCAGGCAGCCGGACGACAAAAGTGCTCGCGCAAAAGGGGATGTAAAAAATATTGATATTGAAGCAAAGCAACGATCGTTGTCTGTAAAATCGCTTCGCGATATTGAAGATCACTATCAAAAAGGAATTGGTATACGCGTAGGTCCTACCATGGAAATTTCTAAAGGTCTTTATTCTCTGGGAGGAACGAATCGATTAGATATTGGCGGTGGCGTGTTGACCGATCTGATTCTCTCTCCTTCGCTGAGCATTGAAACGGGTGGTAAATTTGTTCACCGTGTTTATAAAATCAATGACCCGGAAGACATAGCAAAGAGAATTTTTCCGGCAGCCGAGCAGGGACTGGGTGTACCTAGAAGTATAGACATTGACTCTTGGCAAGTAGAGATTCCGGTTAATCTAAAGTATCGCTACCCGATTTCATTACGGAAGCATTGGTTGGCGGGTGCAGGTTTTTCGTCCATGTTATTCACACGACAAGTACTTGAGTACGACTATGCGCTCAGCGGAAACTCTTCTGCTTCAATTTATTCTGTCTATCGGATAAATAAGCCGGAGTTCTATTCAGGTGCACTTAATTTCTCCCTGGGTCTAAGTAATGAAACCAAGAGAAAAAACATCATTGAAACCTCCATTTACTATCAGCATGGCCTCAGCGGTGTAGGTGTGGAAAATACAAAGCGAAGCTTTTTGGGATTGCGAAGTGTCTATTGGCTTAAAGTCAAATAGCTTTATGGAGCAGAGGCTTATTCAAATTAATCGTAGTAGGATTTTTTTGGTTTAGTAAAGTAAATCATTCCCTTTATCATAGAACCTTAGCCTCCTCACCAACTTGTTGATGGTTTTCACCAGCCTGTCTACTTTAGTGTCCTCTTTCTTTGCAGAATAAATCCATTGAATATATAGTTTCTGCTCGCTTTCAGATAGCGTGTTGAAGAATTTCAGCGCAGCTGGTTCATCTTGAAGACAAAGCAGTAACTCTTCTGGTATTTCCACGGGCTCATTATCGGGATAGAGTATCACATGAACCTTATCTCCTTCTTTCTTTTTTATTTTCTTTCGGATCTCCGCCTTCACAGGCAAAAACAAACTCCCATTACCCATGGGCATCAGGTGATATTTACTTATTTCGTATCCATCAATGGTTCCCTTTACTTTCACCCATCCGAAATGCGCTTTCTTGTCTTGCACTATCTCAGGTAGGCGGGCAAAGGTCCAACCACCTTTGCCGGGAAAGCGTTCCAGTAGATACTTTTTGTTAACCAGTGGTTTCATCCTGAATGATTTCTTAATGACAGGATTCATAAGGGTATTACCGCCTTACACCATTGCTTTTGCTTTCTGATGTTTATCCAGGTAATCCCATACCAGGCTGCTAGCTCCAAGGATAGGAGCGGCCTGATTGTGAAGTGCGGAAGGAAGAATCTTCACTTTGCCCCGAAACAAAGGCATGAGGTTTTCTTCCATGTGACGGATGGTGGGTTTAAAGATAAGGTCACCGGCCATCGTAAGTCCTCCAAATAAAAAGATGGCTTCCGGATCCGTATGAACAACGGTCTCCGCCAGCTTCATACCTAAGATTCTCCCTGTGTATTCAAAAGCAGCTTTGGCAACAATGTCTCCACGTTGAGCTGCTTCGGTAATCATTTTCGTATTGAGATTGTCAAAGCTAATACCGCGCAATTCGCTTGGTTCAAGATAGTCGGCCAGCAGCTTATAGACGGTACGCTTTATTCCCGTAGCGGAAACATACGTCTCCAGGCAACCGCGCTTACCACAATTGCAGTAGCGGCCCGCAGGATTTACGGAAGTATGTCCCACTTCCCCTGCGATGCCGTGTTTACCATTCAGCAATATTCCGTTAGATACGAATCCACTGCCAAGTCCTGTTCCCAAGGTGATCACCACAAAGTCTTTCATGTTTTTGGCATTGCCATAAATCATTTCCCCTACGGCCGCTGCGTTGGCGTCATTGGTAAGAATAGCAGGTACCGAAAATTCATCCGTCAACATCTTGGCCAGTGGTAGTACACCTTTCCATTTCAGATTAGTGGCACGTTCAATACAACCCGTATAATAATTACCATTGGCTGCACCCACACCAATACCGACAATTTTTTTGTCATCAGGTAAAAAATGGATGGCTTCTCGCAAGGCATCTGCCATCGAATCAAAGAAATCATGAAATTCTTCGTAGTCGGTAGTAACAATATTGCCTTGATGATGGACATTGCCATCGCGGTCTACGATTCCGTATTTAGTGTTGGTTCCTCCTATGTCAATCCCAATGGTCAGGTCTTTCATGTGCTTACAGACTTGTTATATAGAAAGAATTTTTGCAATACGAATAAGTTCAGGATCAATCTGGTGATGCTGGCTCATGATGGTAGTAAAATCATTGAATACGATGATATTATTTTGTATTCCCACCATCGCATCGTTTTCACCTTTCAACAATCCCTCCACAGCAGCGATGCCCATCTTACTTGCCAGAACGCGATCAAAATAGGTAGGTGAACCTCCTCGTTGCAAGTGTCCAAGAATGGTTACTTTAATATCAAAATAATTATTCCGTTCCGAAAACTTTTTAGCCAGTTCCATGGCTCCGCCCATCTTACTTCCTTCGGCAACGACTACTAAGCTGGATTTTCTGTTCGTCTTCCCCGCATCATCGAGTTTTGTAAAAAGTTCTTCGATGGCCATATCTTCTTCAGGGATGATACTCCAGACAGCACCTCCTGCAATGCCACTATTAATAGCGATATAGCCAGAGTTCCTTCCCATTACTTCAATGAAAAAAAGTCGGTTGTGCGAAAGAGCAGTATCCCGGATTTTATCAATGGCTTCTACTACCGTATTGGTAGCGGTATCAAATCCAATGGTAAAATCTGTCCCTGCAAGATCATTATCAATAGTGCCAGGTATACAGACAGAAGGAATTTGAAACTCTTCAAAAAATTTATGGAGTCCTGTAAAGGTGCCATCGCCTCCAATGGCAATGAGTCCTTCAATTCCATTCTTACGGATATTTTGAAAAGCCTTCACTCTTCCTTCTTTGGTGCGAAATGCTTCGCTGCGGGCGGTCTTGAGGATGGTTCCACCTCGCTGAAGAATATTGCCCACCGAGCGAGCACCCAACTTTACGATTTCACCATCCACCATGCCTTCATATCCACGCATGATGCCAAAGACTTCCAAGTTATAGTAGATTGCTGCACGAACCACTGCCCTAAGCGCGGCATTCATTCCGGGTGCATCACCTCCAGAAGTGAACACGCCAATCTTCGAAATCTTCTTATCCATTACAAAGGTCAAGGAACCAAAAATAAAGTAAAGGTGGCACTTTACAAGAAGCTCGGTTTTAGTTGGTTTTCAATCGTTTGAAATAGTTAATGAGCCCATTGGTTGAAGAGTCGTGGGTTGAAATTGGTTCAGCAGAACTCAGCTCAGGAAGTATCTTTTTGGCTAGTACTTTTCCTAATTCCACACCCCACTGGTCGAAACTAAAGACATTCCAAAGCACTCCCTGAACAAAAATTTTGTGCTCATACATTGCGATGAGAGTTCCTAAAACCCGCGGGGTAAGCTGCTTAAACAGGATAGAATTTGTTGGCTTGTTGCCAGAGAAAACCCGAAAGGGTAAGTTAAAGGCAATTTCCTCGTTAGTCATTCCTACTTTCTTCAACTCCTGTTCTACCTCTTCTTCTGTTTTTCCTACCATCAGCGCTTCGGTCTGGGCAAAATAATTTGAAAGTAATTTGTCATGATGATCACTCAATGGGTTGTGACTGATGGCCGGTGCGATGAAATCACAGGGTATCATTTTTGTGCCCTGATGAATGAGCTGATAAAAAGCGTGCTGTCCATTGGTACCGGGTTCACCCCAGATCACCGGGCCAGTTTGATAGAGAACAGGCTGTCCATTTCGGTCCACTGACTTACCATTACTTTCCATATTCCCTTGCTGGAAGTAGGCCGCAAAGCGATGCATGTATTGATCATAAGGAAGAATTGCTTCTGAGGTCGCGTCAAAATAATTTCCATACCAGAACCCAATGAGCGCCAGGAGCACAGGGATATTTTTTTCAAAAGGTTCATGCTTAAAGTGATTGTCCATTGCATGAGCCCCTTCGAGGAGCGCTTCAAAATTGTCATAACCGATCGTGCATGCAATAGAAAGACCAATGGATGACCACAATGAGTAGCGGCCTCCAACCCAATCCCAAAACACAAACATGTTTTCAGCGGCTATTCCAAATTCAGTTACTGCTTTGGTATTGGTAGATACGGCCACAAAATGCTTGGCTACGTCTCCTTTGCCTCCCGACTTTTCAAGAAACCAAGCCTTTGCACTTTCTGCATTCGTCATCGTCTCTTGCGTTGTGAATGTCTTAGAAGCAATAATAAACAGAGTCGTCTCCGCATTGACTTTCTTTAGTGTTTCCACCAAATGGGTAGCGTCTACATTGGATACAAAGTGAGGGCGAATAGTTTGGTGATAGGGGCGTAGTGCTTCGGTTACCATGTACGGCCCGAGGTCAGAGCCTCCAATACCAATGTTAACAATATCCGTGACAGGTTTGCCTGTATATCCTTTCCATTGTTGCTGTATAAGTTTATCTGAAAACTCCTTCATTTGCTTCAGTGCATAGTTCACCAAAGGCATTACGTCTTCACCATCCACCAACATGGGTTGATTCGATCGGTTGCGCAACGCCACATGAAGCACGGATCTATTCTCTGTCTGGTTTATCTTCATTCCTTGAAACATCGCCTGAATGGCATCTTGTAATTGACACTCGTTCGCCAAGCTAGTAAGATAGTGGAGCGTGTCTTTGTCGATTATGTTTTTCGAGAAATCAACAAGAATGTCATCCATCTTCAGATGAAACTTTTCGAAACGCTGCGGATCTTCGGCAAATAATTCACGCATATGCACGGCTTGCATTTCTAGGAAATGGGTACTCAACTTTTGCCAGGCAGTGGTTTCCGTAGGGTTAATAGTAGGTAGCATAGATCAAATCTTTTTGAAAGATAAAAATACTAATTGGTAGGAAGAGATTTTCATCAAAATTACCCGTTCATCATTTTTTTTAAACAGTGAGACAATATTATTCGGTTATTGGCCTCGGTCAGATCCAATGATGAGATTTATTGCATTTTTATTCCTCCTTTTCGGTTTCAGTCTATGTGCTGCCCAATCCAAGGTACGTTCCAATTTTACCATTAAGAAAGTTACAGATCCAATAAAAGTGGATGGCGTTATTGACGAAGAATCCTGGAAGCAAGCTGCTGTAATTGATGAGTTGTGGCAGCAATTTCCGTATGATACTTCTCTGGCGAGAGCAAAAACTGAATTTCGGGCTACCTATGATGATAATTTTATCTATGTAAGTGCAAAGGCGTATCACAACAGACCGGGCGGTTATGTTATTTCATCTCTCCGAAGAGATTTTGGTGGGCCGGGTCTGGACGGTCTTGCGGTAATCTTTGATACATTTCAGGATTTAACCAACGCCTTTTTCTTTGGGATGAACCCGGAAGGGGTGCAGCGCGAAGGTCTTATTTCCAACGGTTACATCCAGCGCACCGATTTGGATTTTTCCTGGGACAATAAATGGTACAATGCAGCTATGATGTACGACAACCATTGGATTGCTGAATTTGCTATACCCTTTAAGACCCTGAGATTTAAGGCTGGAGCAAAAGCATGGAACGTGAAATTCTACCGACAAGACACCAAGGAAAATGAACGCGTGGCCTGGCCATTTACACCACGCTTTTTTGAATTGGGGAATCTCAATTATACCGGTGAGATGATTTGGGATATTCCACGCGGCACGCCTGGTCCCAACATTTCAGTTATTCCATATACTGCGGGGAGAGCAGCCGAAGATTTTCAAAATGATAAGCCTCGCGAAAGTGAAATAACCTTTGGAGGAGATGCGAAGGTGGCTGTTACCTCGTCTTTAAATCTTGATCTGACAGTCAACCCCGATTTCTCTCAGGTTGAAGTGGATAGGCAGGTAACCAACCTAGAACGCTTTGAGATATTCTTTCCAGAGCGAAGGCAATTCTTTCTGGAGAATGCCGATCTATTCTCCTCCTTTGGACACATTAATTCAAGGCCCTTCTTCAGTAGAAGAATCGGTGTGACACGAGATCCAAATACTGGATTAAATGTTCAGAACAGAATCATCTATGGCGCACGGCTTAGCGGAAACGTTAACAAGCTATGGCGTGTTGGCTTGCTCAATATGCAAACGGCAAAGGTTGAGTCTTCCAGTATTCCATCCTATAACTATACTGTAGCCACAGCCCAGCGTAGGATAGGAGCAAACAGTAATATCCGAGCCCTATTTGTCAATCAGCAAGAATTTATGGGAGACTCGGGCCAGGTAAGACTAGAAGGCTATAATTATAACCGGGTAGCTGGCCTCGATTACAATTACAATTTTCTCAACAATAAGTGGACGGGCAATATCTTTTACCATACGCTCTTTACACCTACAAAATCAGAAGGGCAGTTTGCGCATGGATATAGCTTGGTCTACAATACGCAGAAGTTGAACTTTAACTGGTATCACCAAATTATAGGAAAAGGATTTGATCCCTCTGTAGGCTTCGTTCCCCGAAAAGGATACAAGAGAGCATCGCCTTCTTTTGTCTATTACTTCTTCCCAGATTCTAAAGTACTGATCAGTCATGGACCGGCAGCAGATCTTTCCTTTATTTGGGATGATGTCTACGGCTATACAGATCATGAGTTTAAATATTCCTACCGATTTAGTTTTCAAAATAATGGCTCGCTCGAATTTAATGCGGTCAACACATATACCTTTTTGTTCAAAGATTTTGATCCTAGTAATTCACCCCCGAGCCCAGATATCATTAAGCTCCCCGCATTGAGCGAATATAACTACTGGTATGGCTTGATCACTTTTTCCTCCGATCCAAGGAAACTTTTCAATATCGATGTATCTGCTACGTATGGTGATTACTTTAATGGAACAAGGCTGGGCCTTCGCGGCACTTTTAATTATAGAATTCAGCCTTATGGAGTGATCTCGATTGATGCTAACTACAATAGGATAACCCTTCCCGCTCCCTACTCCAGTGCAGATATTTATTTGGTTGGGCCTCGTCTGGATCTAACATTAACAAAGTCAGTTTTCTTCACAACATTCGTCCAATATAATAGTCAGTTTAATAACCTTAATATTAATTCCCGATTACAATGGAGGTTTAAGCCCGTATCGGACTTATTTATTGTGTATACCGATAATTACTATTATTCTTTTGACCAGCCCAATCAAAATTTTACTGCCAAAAACCGTGCTCTTGTTTTGAAACTTACTTACTGGCTGAATATGTAACGGGAGCAAAAACTCTAGCCGCCTCCAACGACTGCCTTTAAGTTTTCAATCAATCCATGCCAGAGGTCTTTCAGCTCTTCCAGGTCATCAAAATCTGAGTAGTCACTAATCTTGATGTAAGTAGCTTGCGTCAGTTCATCTTGTTCTATCCTCAATTCAAAATAGGAGGGATTCTTTTTATCTTCAGGCGTCTCTGGGAGGTATTCAAATTTAACAAAATGATTAATCCGATGCGCTGCCATGATTGCCTTGTGTTCTTCATGATCCCAGACGAAGGTGTAAACCTTCTCGGGAGAAATCTTCACATTATCAGCAAACCATTCCGACAAACCACTGGCCGTCTCGATGTAGGGATACAACATCTTTACGGAAGCGTGAACCTCATAGTCTGCGGTGAATAGTCTTTTCTTGGCCATACAAAAACTTCGATTGGTGTGGAAGTTATAAGATTTTTCGGGTTTCAACAAGTATTACCTTATACTATAGTGGGAGAGTCATTTTTCAATGATGATCTATTACAAAACTTAGGCGATAAGCCCTCCAAAATCCAAAATCTTCGTAAGTTTGCGCCTCCAATTTTTGAGTTGGCGCGGTAGCTCAGGTGGTTAGAGCGTTGGATTCATAACCCAAAGGTCGGGGGTTCAACTCCCCCCCGCGCTACAAATAAGGCAGCTTCGGCTGCTTTTTTAATCCCGTTAGTTATGATTCTAAACTCTCGGACTTAGATGGATTCTTTATGGCTTTATTTTTGCCCAGCTTTACGAAGTGAAGAAAATAGATAAGCTCATATTGTCCTCATTTCTAGGGCCCTTCATCCTCACGCTGGTCGTGGTGGTATTTATCCTGCTCAACATTCAAATGCTGAAGTATTTCGATGACATTATCGGCAAGGATTTAGGATGGGGTGTATTAGCTACTTTGGTTTTCTACTTCGCCATTTTTACCATTCCTACGGCAATGCCGCTGGCTGTTCTTCTTTCATCACTTATTACCTTTGGAAACCTGGGGGAGCACTTTGAACTCACCGCTGTAAAAAGTCTGGGCATATCGTTGGTCAGAAGTCTTGCCCCCATCTTTATTTTTGTATTACTTCTTACAGGCATTGCGTTTTATGCCAACAATTACCTTGTTCCTAAAGCTGCATTGGAGGCATACAGCCTCTTATATGATATCAAACAGAAGAAGCCTGCCTTAGATTTACGTGAAGGAGTTTTTTATAGTTCGATCCCTGATCTGAGCATCAAAGTAAATGATAAGCTTCCTGATGGAATGACGATCAGAGGAGTAATTATTTATGATCACCGCGGCCGTACTGGCAATAAAGAAGTTACAATTGCAGATTCTGGGAAAATGTCAACCTTCCTGAACGATCAATATCTGAAAATGGAGTTGTTCAATGGCTATCGCTATAGTGAAGGAGGAGGCACTGGTACGGATATGTCTGGTCGATCTGCAACGGGTGAAACCAGCTCGAAGACAAAGTTCACAAGAAGTCAGGTTGTTTTTGACTTATCTTCCTTCGGGCTAAATAGAACAGATAAGAAGTGGTTTCAGGGGAACCGTATCATGCGCAATACATCAGAATTAGTAGTCGATATGGATTCTATAAAAGGAGAGATGCTCAATCAAGATTTGAGCGCGTATACCTTGTCCAAGCATCTTTTTAATTATCACTTTAAAAAGGATACAATCGAGATGCCTGATGAGCTGAAAAGATATCAGCGTAGAAAAGATTCCATAAGACGATTGAATCCCGCTTCTGCAGTGCCTTCGCCAGAGACTAGCTCAAACCTACCTGCACTTCTCTATACTTCCATTGAAGAGGGTATTAAAACAAAATCTGACAGTATATTTAAAACGGAGCCTACCAAGGCTGAAATAGGTATCGCCTTAGGAAATGCAAGAATGTTAAAAAGCCAATTATTGAATTTGAACTCGAGCCATAAAGAGCGGGAAGCAGATTATAAAGTTTATCAAATTCAGTGGCATAAGATTTTTTCTAATTCAATTGCTTGCATCGTCATGTTTCTCATCGGTGCGCCATTAGGTGCAATTATAAAGAGAGGTGGCCTGGGAGTTCCGGTGCTTGCATCCATCTTTTTCTTCATCGTTTTTTATCTTCTCACGATGCTAGGAGAAAAATGGGCGAGAAACGACCTTATTACAGTACCAACAGGCATTTGGTTTGCGGACTCGGTTCTTTTGAACATTGGCCTTATCTTCTTACGGCAGGCCAGAGTAGACGCAAGGCTCTTCGAGGCCGATTTCTACAATGTTTTACTGGATAAGCTCAAAATCTGGCTTATTAAGCGGAAATTATTAAGACCATTGCCAGTTTAGGTTTGCTAATTCCGTTGTATTCAGATACTTTTGCCGGATTAAATAGATAAAAGAAAAAAAATCAGCGATGTATTTGACCTCCGAAAAGAAACAAGAACTATTTAGCAAGCATGGTTTTGCTAAAACAAAGACCGACACCGGCTCAGCAGAGTCTCAAGTTGCCTTATTTACCTTCCGCATTAACAGCCTTACTGAGCACTTGAAAGTCTCTAAAAAGGATTACTCTACCCAACAAGGCCTTCTAAAGCTTGTAGGTAAGAGAAAGAGACTTCTAAATTATCTGCAAAAGACTGATATCAATAGATACAGGTCAATTCTGGCAGAGTTAGAGCTTAGAAAATAAGTCCTTGTCATTTATCATATAGGGAACCGGAATTAAGGTTCCCTTTTCGTTTTACAATCAATTTCCAGCTACCTCAGGCTATATAAAATTTTACAACTATGAGTTCAATTATATCAAAAACATGCAAGCTTCCTGACGGTCGCGAAATAACTATTGAAACAGGAAAACTCGCCCGACAGGCCGATGGCTCAGTAGTGTTGAAAATGGGTAATACCATGCTACTCGCTACCGTTGTTGCCAATCAGGAAGGAAAAGAAGGCGCTGACTTTCTTCCGCTCTCTGTAGATTATCAGGAGAAATTTGCTTCTACCGGAAAGATTCCAGGTGGATTTCTAAGACGTGAAGGAAGGCTATCCGACTATGAAATTCTTATCAGCCGATTAATCGATCGGGCCATTCGCCCTTTATTCCCTGATGATTACCATGCTGAAACACAAGTGAACATTCAACTGATTTCAGGTGATGATAACGCACTGCCCGATGCATTGGCAGCATTCGCAGCTTCTGCAGCACTTTCTGTATCTGATATTCCATTTCAAGGTCCAATTTCAGAAGTAAGGGTTGCGCGGGTTGATGGTCAGTTAGTTATAAATCCAACCTTAGAGCAAAAACTAAAGGCAGATATTGATTTACTTGTTGGTGCATCGATAGAAAACATCTTGATGGTTGAAGGAGAATCTAAAGAAGTAAGTGAGGTAGAGATGTTGGAGGCATTAAAATATGCCCATGAGGCCATTAAAGCACAATGCCAATTGCAGATGGAATTGACCATTGCTACTGGAAAGACTCAAAAAAGAGTTTATAGCCATGAAGTCAAAGACGAGAACCTAAAGGCAGAGCTTCATAAACTTCTCTATGACAAAGTCTATGCTGTAGCTTTCCAGCAGGTAGCGAATAAGAAAGTGAGATCTGAGAATTTTGGCAATATCCTCAAGGAGTATTTAGCTAGCCTACCGGCTGACACTACTATAAATAAAGACCTTGTAAAAAAATATTATAAAGACATTAATAAGAAAGCTTGTCGCGACCTTGTACTTAATGAAAAAGTGCGCTTGGATGGGCGTAAGACACGCGAGATAAGATCAATCTGGTCTGAAGTTGACTATCTGCCTTCCGCACATGGTTCTGCCATCTTCACCCGCGGTGAGACTCAATCGTTAAGCACCGTTACCCTTGGGACTAAATTGGATGAGCAGATGATTGATGGGGCGATGTTTTCCGGTTCCAACAAGTTCATGCTTCATTACAACTTTCCGGGTTTCTCTACAGGCGAAGTAAAACCTAACAGAGGTCCGGGACGAAGGGAAGTTGGGCATGGAAATCTTGCCTATCGCGCACTGAAGCAAGTTTTGCCTACTGAAGAAGGCAATCCCTATACCATCAGGATTGTATCGGATATCTTGGAATCAAATGGATCGTCATCTATGGCAACCGTTTGTGCAGGTTCCTTAGCATTGATGGACGCAGGAATTAAGATCTCAGGCCCCGTTTCGGGTATTGCCATGGGAATGATCTCGGATAGCGCTACAGGTAAGTATGCTATTCTTTCCGACATTCTTGGAGATGAAGATCATCTGGGCGATATGGACTTCAAGGTTACCGGAACTGAAAAAGGTGTAACTGCTTGCCAAATGGATCTTAAAGTTGATGGTCTTACCTACGAAGTGCTTAAGGAAGCTTTGGATCAGGCTAAGGAAGGCCGTCTTCATATTTTGAATGAGATGAAGAAGACCATGACTGCTGTGAGGCCAGAACTTAAGCCTCATACACCTCGTGCATTTACCATTTTTATTGATAAGGAACAGATTGGAGCCGTAATTGGCCCAGGCGGTAAAGTGGTTCAGGAGATTCAGAAGACCACCGGTGCTACCATTGTTATTGAAGAAGCAAATAACAGAGGCATTGTCAATATTTTCGCTACCAACCAAGACGTGATGGATGCGGCAGTAAGGCGCGTGAAGAACATTGTGGCCATGCCTGAAGTGGGCGAAGTCTACGATGGAGTTGTGAAGTCTATTATGCCATTTGGCGCATTTGTTGAATTTATGCCCGGCAAAGACGGATTACTACATATTTCCGAGATTAAGTGGGAAAGGCTGGAGACTATGGATGGCGTATTGGAAGTTGGCGAAAAGGTGAAAGTGAAACTTGTTGAAGTAGATAAAAAAACAGGAAAATTCAGGCTGTCGCGCAAAGTGCTTATCCCTAAACCACCAAGAAAAGAAGAGACTGCTACCGCATAAAATTTTGCGATAGAATACGATTGGAATTATTTTTTCGACTTTATTTGTTGAAAAGAGGCTAAACTGAAATATGCTCCATGAGACAGCTGAAAATCAGTAAACAGATTACCAATCGGGAGAGTCAATCGCTGGATAAGTACCTGCAGGAAATTGGGAAGGTTGACTTACTTACAGCAGACGAAGAAGTAGAATTAGCAAAACGAATCAAGGAAGGAGATCAGATCGCGTTGGAGAAATTAACGAAAGCAAATCTCCGCTTCGTGGTCTCAGTAGCCAAGCAGTATCAGAATCAAGGGCTTTCATTAGGTGACTTAATCAACGAAGGGAACCTGGGGTTGATTAAAGCCGCTCAGCGATTTGATGAAACCCGTGGATTCAAATTTATTTCTTACGCAGTGTGGTGGATTCGTCAATCCATTCTTCAAGCATTAGCCGAACAGTCACGCATCGTTCGTCTTCCTCTAAACAGAGTAGGTTCATTGAATAAAATTTCAAAAACATTCTCTGAACTCGAGCAGAAATTTGAACGTGAACCATCACCCGAAGAGTTAGCCGATGTACTCGAAGTAACAACGGCAGAAATTGTAGACACGATGAAGATTTCCGGACGCCATGTTTCCATGGATGCCCCCTTTGTGCAAGGAGAAGAAAATAGTTTGTTGGATGTTCTCGAAAATGACAGTGAGTTGACTCCCGATTCAGGGTTAATGACTGACTCTTTACGGAGAGAAGTTCAACGGGCACTTTCAACCTTAACGCAGCGGGAGTCTGATGTAATTACACTGTACTTTGGCCTAAACGGTGAGCAAGCTTTGACGCTGGAAGAAATCGGGGAGAAATTTAACCTGACTCGGGAACGGGTTCGACAAATTAAGGAAAAGGCAATAAGGAGGTTACGTCACACCTCTAGAAGTAAGGCTTTAAAGCCTTACCTCGGTTAATAATGATTCATTTGAATTTTAAAATAACGGTCTGGTAAACGAGAGACCTATTTTGTCCCATTAAGTGTTAAAGCAGCATGAAAGAAGAAAAAGTAAAAGTTTTAATCATCGGTTCAGGGCCAGCAGGGTACACAGCTGCAATCTATGCGGCCAGGGCAGGACTAAAGCCCATGCTGTATACAGGGGGTCAGCCGGGTGGACAACTCACCACTACCAATGATGTAGAGAATTTCCCTGGATACCCTGATGGAATCAATGGGCCTCAAATGATGATTGATCTTCAGAAGCAAGCTGAACGCTTTGGTACGAAAGTAGAATTTGTATTAGTAACGGCAGTTGACTTTTCGGGTTACCCATTAAAAGTGACAGTAGATGAGAAGAAAGTTATCGAGGCTGAATCGGTTATCATTGCTACCGGAGCGACAGCGAAATATTTAGGGATTCCATCCGAAGAAAAATTTGCAAACAAAGGAGTCTCTGCGTGTGCGGTATGTGACGGATATTTTTACAGAGGAAGAGAGGTTGCCGTAGTCGGTGCGGGTGATTCCGCTGCAGAAGAATCTACTTACTTATCCAAGTTGTGTTCAAAGGTGCACTTAATCGTTCGGAGAGAGGAGATGCGTGCTTCAAAAATAATGCAACAACGAGTACTCAACACGCCCAATATTGAAGTACACTGGAATAGTGTGACCGATGAAATACTCGGTGATGAAAGCGGAGTGACCGGTGCTCGGATTGTCAATACCAAAACAGGCGAAAAGAAAAATCTTTCGGTGCAAGGATTCTTTTTGGCCATTGGGCACAAGCCCAATACCGATATCTTCAAAGGAGTCATTACCATGGATGAGGCCGGATACATTAAAGTAGTACCGGGGACAACCGCTACGAATATTGAAGGTGTCTTTGCAGTAGGTGATGTGGCAGATCGTGTATATCGTCAAGCCATAACGGCTGCAGGCACAGGTTGCATGGGAGCGCTTGATGCTGAAAAATTCCTGGCCGCCAAAGAAGCTGAACTGGTGCATTAATTCATGAAACTCGATATCCTCGTCCTTGCCGCTCACCCAGACGATGCAGAATTAGGCTGTGGTGGCACTATTGTAAAACATATCTCACTGGGTCATAAAGTGGGCATAGTTGATTTTACCAGAGGCGAAATGGGAACGCGGGGAACACCTCAAACCCGGGAAAAAGAAGCAACAGAGTCGGCAAGTATATTAGGCTTGTCAGCAAGAGAAAATCTTGGCTTAAAAGACGGATTCTTTCAAAATGATGCTGAAAATCAGATCCATGTTATTAGAGCGATCAGAAAGTATAGGCCAGAAATCGTTTTAGCGAATGCAGTCTATGATCGCCATCCAGATCATGGCAGGGGATCTGAATTAGCCTATGATTCCTGTTTTTTTGCTGGATTAGCGAAAATTGAAACCTCAGAAAATGGAGCGCATCAATTGCCATGGAGGCCAAAGGCGGTTTACCACTACATACAAAGCCAGCATATTGATCCTGAATTTGTTATTGACATTTCAGAATTCTGGGATAAGAAAATGGAGGCCGTAAGGGCTTTTCGAACTCAATTTTATGATCCTACCAACCAAGAACCTGATACTTATATATCTAATCCAGGATTTCTAAAGCTTTTGGAATCCCGGGCTAACGAATTCGGTCATTCAATAGGTGCTACTTATGGGGAGGGCTTTACCGTGCGAAGGACCATTGGAGTAAATAGCCTTCTGGATCTCATCTAACGCGAGCGATCTCAATATTCTAAGGAGCAAGTCTACTAATCTTCCAGGTTTTATCGATCCATAGATAGGCAATGCGATCATGCAGGCGGCTAGCTCGGCCTTGCCAGAATTCTATCTCGTGGGCTGTAACCCCAAAACCACCCCATTGATTGGGTTTAGGTAGCACTTCCTTTCCTTCAAATCTCCTTTCAATCTCTTTTACGCGATCTTCCAGAATTTGCCTGTCTTTGATAACTGAACTCTGAGGTGATGCCCAGGCTCCAATCTGACTAGACCGCGGACGGCTTTGGAAATAGTCCTCGGAGGACTTGGTATCAATTCGCTCAGCAAGGCCTTCTATCCGCACCTGGCGCTCCAATTCGGGCCAAAAGAAAGTCAAGGCACAAGCAGGATTCTTCTCCAACTCTTTTCCTTTTTGGCTTTGATAATTGGTAAAGAAAACAAATTGACCCTTCTCAACGCCCTTTAGCAATACAATACGGGAGGAGGGAGCTCCTTTTTCCGAAACGGTAGCCAAATTCATAGCATTCGGCTCAGGTAGTTTTGAGTCAATGGCTTCTTTAAACCAGCGATCGAATTGCTTCAGTGGATCTTTGTTCACATCTGCACTATCGAGTGAGGACATGGTATACTCACTTCGTAGGTCTGCCAGGGGTTTCATTATCTGATCGATTATTTTAGAAATAAAAATAGAGTCAATTTGCTTCTTTTCGAAAGGTATGTTTTATTGAGGCTTCTAAAAAGCCGGGCCAACCCTAATTGCTAAAAAACGTTTTAAACAGGATGGAGTTTTTTAAGTACAAAAACAAATTAAAGCCAGCACGGGGAAGAATATTAGTTTCTGAACCGTATCTCAATGACCCCAATTTTGAGCGAACCATCATTCTATTATGTGAGCACAATGACGAAGGTTCTTTTGGATTTGTATTGAATAAACCCTCGATCGCAAAAGTAAATGAGGTGATGGACAACGAGATCAATCTTGAAGTCACCGTTTTTATAGGCGGACCTGTACAACAAGATACATTGCATTTTGTGCATCGTTGTGCTGAACTACAAGATGCAGTAGAAATTGGCGAGGGAATTTATTGGGGTGGCAATTTTGAAAGCATGAGACTGCAACTTGAATCAAGTCTGATCAACCCAAAAGATTTAAAATTCTTTCTTGGGTATAGCGGCTGGTCAGAAGGGCAACTGGAAGAAGAATTAAAAGCAGATTCATGGATTGTTAGCGATAGGCTAAACGATGAACTTATTTTTGAGACGAATGCCGAAGTGATGTGGCAAAAGGCGTTGAAAGATATGGGTGGGCGCTTTTCTGTTTATTCAAATTACCCACTTGACCCGCGTTTGAATTGAATGATTTTGTTATTTTTACCTTTATCGCACGGATTGAGCGCATTGCATGAAAAACGAAGGGGAAATAGAGGAAGGGAAGGATTTACTGGTTGAAGTAGTGAGTTTTAATGGAGGAATATCCTCACGTGATTTGGGTGATTTTTCATTATCAGATGAGTCTGCAGCGCACCATGATGAAGCCTTTGAAGCCATCACTCATGAAACTAAGCCTCTCGATTACAGCACTTATTCAAAACAGGATTTTGTTGATTTACTTACAGACTTATCCACAGAGAAAGACTTTAGAAAAGTGGATTCGATTCAGAAAGAAATACGCCCTTTCGTTATTGACATTCGTGAAAAGGAGAGGGGTGAGGCATTAAAGAAATTTATTGAAGCGGGTGGAGCCAAAGAAGATTTTGAGTTTAAGCTGGATGAATTGGACAATTCATTTGATGCTACTTATAAACTCATCCGCGATAAGGGAAATCAGTTCTATAAAGGAATTGAAGAGCAAAAGGCAGAGAGCTTAAAGAGGAAGAATGCTATCCTTGACAAACTCCGATCTTTACTTGATTCAGAAGATTCTGAGAATAGTTTTCACCTATTTAAGGAACTTCAGTATGCCTGGAAGAATAGCGGTCCGGTTGCTCCTGCGTTAGGCAAGAATTTATGGGCAAGCTATACCGCCTTGGTAGATCGGTTTTATGATAATCGAAGCATCTACTTTGAGCTAAAAGAACTCGACCGTAAAAAGAATCTTGAGTACAAACTTGAAATCTGTGTTAAGGCAGAGCGGCTTCTTGTGCTGGAACGGATAAAAGATGCTGTGAAAGAACTCAATGAACTCCATCATGAGTTTAAACACATCGGCCCTGTGCCAAAGGAAGACCAGGAGAATCTATGGCAACGCTTTAAAGCATCATCCGATGCGATCTATGCGCGCAGAGACGCATACCTGTCTCAGCTTCAAACTGAGTTAAAGAGCAATCTTAAACTGAAAGAAAAACTCATGGAGGAACTTGTCTCAATAGCCTCCTTTCAATCCGATAGAATTAAAGAATGGAATCTTAAGACGAAGGAAGTCCTTGACATCCAAAAAAGATGGGAGGCAGTAGGCATTATTCCGCGTTCCAAAGCAAGAGACTATAACAAGAAGTTTTGGTCTGCTTTTAAGTCCTTCTTCAATACTAAAAATCAGTTCTTCAAAAAGTTAGATGAAGTACGAGATAAGAACCTTCAATTAAAGAATGAGATTGTAAAGAAGGCCAACGAACTGCGCGAAAGCCTGGATTGGGATAAGACAGCCAATGATTTAAAAGAGCTACAACGGCAGTGGAAGGAGGTAGGCCCTGTGCCAGAGAAGTTCCGTGAAAAAATCTATACGGAGTTTAAGAAAGCCTGCGATCATTTCTTTGAGCAGCGCAGAACGCAATTTGATAAATCAGAAAAAGAGCAAGAAGATAACCTATTAAAGAAAGTAGCAATCTGCGAAAAATTAGAAACGCTCATTGCAGAAAAGACAGGGACTCTTGAACTACTCAATGATTTCCAAAAGCAGTTCAATGCCACTGGTTTTGTACCAAAGCACGCTGTGGTTTCCATCAAGAACCGATTTGCTGCATCTACTGAAAAGTTCTTTGCTTCTATGGATCATGTAAGCGCTGACGAGAAAGACCGTGCCATGCTGGAGATTCAGCTCAACAATCTCAAGAACGACCCGGATGCAGACCGGAAAATCTTTCAGAAAGAGCAAACGATCCGTAAAAAAATCAGCAAGGTTGAAAATGATCTGGCTGTGCTTATCAATAATCTCGAATTTTTTGGCAGATCCAAAAATGCAGCTAAACTGAAGGAGGAATTCAACGAGAAGATCAAGGAATCCAATGGTCATCTTCTTGAGCTTAAGGGCCAGCTAAAAATGCTCAAAACAGTTTCCTGAGAAGGTTGTAAATCCAACATCTTCCGTTATTTTTACCACTCTTTTGGAGGATGCCTTTCCCTTTTGACGGGCTTCTTCTATAAAAGCCTCCTTAGCTCAGCTGGTAGAGCAACTGACTTGTAATCAGTAGGTCGCTGGTTCGATTCCGGCAGGGGGCTCAAAAAGCCAAGTAGTTATATTCTAACTGCTTTTTTCATTTCTTTCCCACTCAAAAGAATGGGTATGATCCAACGATTTTTTTTCGAAGCTATATCTTTGCCGATATCCAAGTACCAACAATCTAAAAAGTAAAAGCCATGAGTAATTTTGAACTCTTCATTAATCTTCACAGGCAAACAGAACCCCTTCTTATTGGCAATGTCTGGAGTGCACAAAGTGCGCGAGTGTTGGAAAAGTTAAAGCTTCAAGCACTGGCCACCTCAAGTTCAGCAGTGGCAGAGACGCTTGGCTATGCTGATGGAGAAGTGATGAGTTTTGAAGAGTATCTGTTTGTTGTGAAAAGGATAGCCGCTTCTTCAAACCTGCCACTGTCAGTTGACCTTGAAACGGGCTATGGAAAATCCGTGGATGAAATTGTCATTAATATCAAGAAACTCCATTCACTCGGTATAGTTGGAATTAATATTGAAGATTCTGTAATCGAAGGCGGGCTTCGAAAGATGGTAAGTGCTGAAGCATTTGCAGAAAAATTGGGGCAGATTTTAAGCACTTTAAGATCTCAGAATGTAAGTCTATTTATTAATGTAAGATGCGATGCCCACTTACTAGGAGTATCTGATGCCAGGAAAGAAGGAATACGAAGAATGAAGTTATATGAAGCACAGGGTATTCACGGCCATTTTTTACCTTGCATTACTAATATTGACGATATCAAAGCAAGTGTAATGGCCACCAGCCTGCCACTCAATGTTATGTGTATGCCGGACCTGCCTGATTTTGTCGCTTTAAAATTAGCCGGAGTGAAACGGATCAGCATGGGTAATTCCCTCAATCATGCTGCCTATCATGAGATGGAAAAGAAAATGCAACACATTCTTTTAGATCAGAACTTTTCGGCCTTCTTCAGCTAGCTAGTTAAGCATTAACCCACTGATCAGATTCAAGAAGGGGATCCAGTGATTGTTTCTAAAATTTGCCGAGAGAGCTTTCGAGGACATTCCTGGCTCTGGTTTTTAGTTCTGTCAAGTTGATAATCGACACTCCGATCTCTTTAGCTTGCTCATCCCATTTACGCATCGCGATACTTGTTTTAAAAAGTGGATCTTGTTCGAAGTAAAGGGCTTCACTGCTATTCATCTTCCCACCCTGAAACTCCAACGTATGCTTGCTTGCTTCTGAAAGATTATCATAGTACTCTGGAAATTTGAAGGTAAGGTAGCGCTTGGCCTGCACATGGTATTCAACCAACCTAGCGATCCTTTCAGGGAAGCCCTTAACTCTAAGAAAATCGGCACCAATCTGTTCATGACTTTTAGTGCCATAGCCATCCATACTATTCTCTGCCAGGCTTTGCACGCAAATGTGACCGATGTCATGGAAGAAGGCTGCTAATACAACTTCGTCATCATAGCCTTGCTTCATGGCGAGTTCTGCTGCTTGCGACATGTGTTCTATTTGCGAGACGGGCTCACCTATGTAATCTGCCTGCCCGTATTTCTCATATAAATCAAAGATTTCATTAGTAGTGTCATCAATCGTCACGTGCATGATCTTTTCGTTAAACATTGAAGATAGCTTGATTCCGAACAGCGTCATGCGTGATATCTGTTATTAAATGGTTATTTATTCAGCGCAAATTTCAAATGCGGTTTATGCCGAATTCCACAATTTCTAAAAATAACACCCTTACTTTGTGCAAAACAAATTTCATTATGGGAATTGAATTGATAGTCTTTGATCTGGCAGGAACCACAGTGCGTGATAACAAAGACGTTCACCGCACGCTTAAAAATGCGATGAATTTGTTTGGTGTCACTATTTCGATCGAAGAAGCGAACTCGGTTATGGGTATTCCCAAACCGGTGGCTATTAAGCAGCTTCTGGAAGGCAAAAATTATCCGGATATCTCCCCGGAATTAATACATCACATTCATGTCGAGTTTGTTGAACAGATGATTGAATTTTATTGGAATGACCCCGGTGTTGGAGAAAAGGAGGGAGTAAGTGATACCTTTCGAATTTTGAAAGAGCGAGGCGTTAAGATTGCAGTAGACACAGGTTTTGATCGGCAAATCACTGATCCTCTCTTAGCAAGGCTAGGATGGAAACGCGACAAGTTAATTGATGCCAGTGTAACCAGTGATGAGGTAGAGCATGGAAGGCCTTTCCCCGATTTGATTTTCAAGGCAATGTATCTGACAGGAGTTACGGATGTTAAAAAAGTTGTCAAAGTAGGAGATACTCCTTCTGATCTTCACGAAGGTACCAATGCTGGATGCAAGTTTGTGATCGGAATTACTTCAGGTGCATTTAGCCGGACACAACTAGAGGTAGAACCACATACTCACCTGATTGATCAGGTTTCAGAAGTTCTTAATTTGCTCGAATTGGAAACAGTTTGATTTAAAGTTAATTTATTATTAACTTCATGTTACGTAATTGTAACATGAATTGAGGAATTATCTACTCTGGTTTGCACTTTTCATTGTTGGCAGCACACGTGCCCAACCAATTGACACCTGGTTTAAAGGATCGCTGACATTAACTGACGGTCGTGTTTTAGTTGGGCAAATATCCAAAGCGACACCTGCTGACTTCCTTGTACTTCGGTCAACCGAAGGAAAAACAACAATTCTTCCTCATAAAATAAATTCATTTCGTTACTACGATTCCATTTCAAATATTAATCGTCAGTTCATATCGATTAAGGATGCAACTCCTTTCCAGTTCTGGAAATTGTATGAAGTGGTCATACAGGGAAAAGCTAAAGTCCTAAGACGACCGAGGCCGCTGGCATTCTCAGATGCCTTGCACGAGATTAATGACTATAACTATTTCATCTTATACAATGAGGAATTGACTCCTATCAAAAAATTCCGGACAGTAGTATACCCGGAGCTTGTACAGGAGAAGCCAATTGAGATTGAACAATTTGTTTCATCACACCATCTGAATATTAGTGAAATGAAGTCTGTACTGCTTATTCTCAAAGAGTATAATCTCCTTCATAGCCAAAAAGGATTGATCGCTAAGCTTGACTAACAGGTTTCCAGTTTTTATGCTTCCTATGGAAATAGAGCATAGAACTAAAGATCAATAGCGTACCAAAAACGGAAATCACATACCCACCTGAAATAAAGAAGTTGAGCCAGCTTAGTTTGGCAAATCCAAATTCTTTAAAGAGAACAACTCCTACGCTTCCCAAATAGCCAAATGCATCGGATACATACATAATAAATCCAACGGTGCTCGCATATTGAAAAGCAGCAATAAGCCGATCAAAAAAAATGCTATTGAATGGAATGTACCCAAGGTACAAGCCAAGCCCTACTAACGTCATCCAATGCGGGGCGGAAATTAGAGATTGCTCAAATAAGTAATTGGAAAATCCAATCAAGAGCATCCCGAAGGCAATAATAACGTGGTTTATCATTAGCGCCATTTTATTATTTTTAATCAGCATGAGGCTGCCCATGCAAATAAGGACAGCAATCGAAATAGGAACTTCTGTTGTTGTGTATATGGAAGGGTTGTTGCCTAATCCCAGAGATTGCCATATCTCTGCAGAAAAATTATCTCTAAAATCCCGAAACGCGGTGAGTAACATATACGCGAGCACAAAAAGAATTATCCCCGGTAAGAAAGTAGTTGCAAATCTCTTGCGCTCCTCTTGACCCATCGGTAAACGTTTTGTGCGAAGGGCTTCATCCAAGTCTGAAGGGGGTGGGAGTTTATCAAGTAGGTATAAGAATAAAAGCAAGGGCAGCGTAAAGAGGCAACTTGCAACAAAGGGCATCCAAAACTCAGTTACACCCCAATCTTGCATAATGTAGGCACCTACTGTACGACATAAGCCAGCTGAAAAAACGAAGCTTACCGCCAACGAAGCACCCAGCACTTCCGTCATACGTCTACCTTCAAGATAGCCAAACACCATGCCCCACACCATACCAAGCGGCAATCCGTTGGTGAATAAGAAAATAATGTTATAAGGCGCAGGAACAATGGCAAATAGAAGCCATGAGGCCCCGGCAATTGCCACCATAAGTAAAATACCTGTAGCCCTTGAGTGCGCTTTGAGCTCTGATATTATTTTGATGCCGATAAACTTAGACATTCCGTATCCCACTACTTGAGATATTACGAGCCAACTCTTATAGCTCATGCCCAGAAAGCTCAGTCCTTCGAAAGTAGCTGCAGGAAATGTTTTACGAAAAGCATAAACACACGTATAAAGACAAAAAGCAAAGAGAGAGGCGTACAATGTGAACAGAACCGGGTTGGTTTGCTTCAACCATTTGGTGATAAGGGATTCTTTAGTGATCATTTATTATTCCGGTTTCATCAAAATTGAATTGTTCCCATTGTCCCTGCCATAAGACACTTAACTTTCTAAACCCAATTCCAAGCAGGAGCAGGGCAGTAATATCAAATTGATTAATAAGGTCTTTTGGATGATGTGCATCCGAATTGATGGTCACAGGAATATTCAGCCTTTGAATTTCTTCCAATATCCAGGGACTCGGATAGGTAGTCAATGATTTTTTCTGATAAAGACCTCTTGTATTCACTTCCACAATAGCTCCTGATTCTTTAATTAAAGCAAGCGTTTTTCTTACTTCATCTTGATACCACTCATCCGATTCCTGAAAAAATTTGTTACTGGTATTTTGAATTTTTACTTTATCCATGTGACCTACAATGGTAGGAGTAGCCTTCAATAGCATTTGACGGGTAAGTTCATAATAGCGACTAACCGCTGCCTTAATGTTGTTATTAAAGATATGATCAAGTCCTTCCAAAAACTGTGCATGTGTTCCATCAATCTCCCAATGCTTTCCATCGTTAAATCCATCGGTAAAATGAATTGAACCAATTGAATAGTCAAGGTAAGGCTCAAAATCCAATACGGATATTATACCCGGGATAAAATCAATCTCAAGACCCTTGTTGATTGATATTTCGGGATGTTTAGCGTTTAACTGAGCAATCTCAGCATAGTAATCATTCAATTTATCTTTCTGCATGCACCAACTACTTGCAAAGGGGAGTGGTGCGTGCGAAGAGAATCCTAAACTTAGCATTCCGAGGCCAATCGCCTCAGCTACATATTCACTTAGATGACCTTTACCATCACAGTAGTTACTATGGGTGTGAAAATTTGACCACATCTTAGTATAGCTCGATTTCGAAATGCTTTCTCAAGCCCTTAAGATAAGGCAAATAATCTAGCAATACTTGCTTCAGCATATCCTGCACCGGAGGTCATCCCCTTTCCGCCAATAGCCGTGCGGATGTGAATCTTATCATCTATATCCAATTCAACAATGCCCTTTGTTTTATGCTGAGGATAAAACCCTGACCAACTTGATGCAATTTGACGTACATCAAAATTGACAATGCGCTGTGCCTCTTTTAACATCAGTTCATTGACAAAGTGATTGGTAGCGAATCCCAAATCATCCGCCTTAGGAACATCGGCATACTCATGTGAATCTCCTATGATTATGGAGCCATTTGTTGCTTTTTTGAACAAAATGTGAATACCCCATTTCTTCAGCTCTATAAGATGATCCGGCACTGTAGCTGCAGCAAAAGAAGGGCACTCCTCAAAAGATTCATACCTCCGGATGGTCAAACCTGTAAGTATATTACCTTCAAGTTTCACTTCAGGCATTAGTAGTGTTCTCATCATCTGAAGCTTACTTACAACAATGCCACTTGATTTAAAAAGATCGCTAAAGAGCAATTTGAATTCACCTCCGTTGCAAACAATCACTTTTTCTGCCGTAAATGTCTCCCGATTGGCTGTTACTATTTTAACCACAGTATTTTCAACTGAACAATCAATAACTGCACAGGAAGATTTGTAGGAGAAGTTGGAAAATTTAGCAATGGCATATTCAAGAACTTTATAGATCATCAGTTCTGGCTCAACACTTATTTCAGCAGGGAAATACAATCCTTCCTTGCAATAAGCTTCGTTGAGGGATGGCCATTTTTTTAGACATTGAGATCGGGTCAGTAAGTGCACATCGTACTTTCTTCCATCCATGATCTGTTTCAGTTCATGAATCAATTGCTGCTCCTGATCATCGGAAGCTATATATACTGAACCATTGTTCCTGACGGAAATATCAAACTCGCTTTGAATCTCCTCGTAAATAGCAGTGCTTCTCATCCCATAATCAAACCATTGAGACGGCATTCCTGAAGGTACTACCTGTCCAAAATTTCGAACCGTAGCGTTAATAGGATAGCTATCCTTTTCTGTAAGTAAGACCTTCAAGCCTTTTTTGGCAGCAGAAAGTGCATGGAAGGTTCCAAGTACACCGGAACCGACAACAATTAAATCAAAATGCCTTTTGGTCATTGAGGTTATTGATAATTGCTACAAACATATTTAAAAATCTAAGAGATTCATTATAGGACATGGATCAAGCTTCTTATTACTTTAATGTTATCCCATTGTTGAAAAGAATTACAATAAACCTCAAATGTGGGCTATTCTAATTTGCTCGTTTGTAGTTAAAGTTATTTCCATCCTGCTAAGAATAATAAAGCCGTAACCTACACCTCACCGTCTCGTCAAAGTCATTTTCAATTTTTGTGGCCGAAAGGCATAGTGCTTTTCGATTGACCAAATACAACCACAAACAAACAAATCATCTATGCAAAATTTTCTACTAAAGAAAAGAAGCAAGAGCAGAATAAGTCTGGGAGGACCTATTTTGCTTTTCGTATTGCTCCTCACAGGATTCATTTCCTGGGGACAAGGGCTGACTGTTGCCGGGAAAATAACTTCTGGTGAAGATCAAAGCGCAATACCAGGCGCCAATATTTTGGTAAAGGGTACACAAAATGGGACGATTACAGATTCTCAAGGTAATTACAACTTACAATTACAAGAGGCAGACGCTGTCCTCGTCATTTCATTTGTGGGTTTTCAAACGCAAGAGATTGCGGTAAATGGAAGGAACACAATAGATGTTGCCCTTCCAACGGATGCTACACAACTTTCAGAGATCGTGGTGACTGCATTGGGAATTGAAAAAGACAAAAAAGGACTTGGTTATACTACTCAATCGGTAGAAGGATCTCAGTTGATCCAAGCACGTGAAACTAACTTAGTAAGCTCACTGGCCGGAAGAATTGCCGGTGTTAACATTGTTAACAATCCATCGGGAATAGGAAGTTCTAGCCGCATTACGATAAGAGGAGAGCGTTCATTGAACATCAACAACAACCAGCCTCTTTTCGTAGTAGATGGAGTACCTATCAGCAACAGCTTTTCAGGCTCATCGGGTGGACCCGGTGGAAGAAATCAAGATGTTGATTATGGAAATGGAGCAGGATTTATTAATCCTGATGATGTTGAATCAATGACAGTCCTAAAAGGAGGAAGTGCGGCAGCATTGTATGGATCAAGGGCCAATAATGGTGTCATTATTATTAAAACGAAATCCGGCAAATCAAGCAAGGGTCTTGGAATTTCAGTTAACAGCACTACTAGTTTTGAATCTGTTCTAAAGCTTCCTGACTATCAAAACCAATACGGTCAGGGTCTGGTTGACTTTAATTTCGTAGATGGAAATGGTAGCGGAACAAAAGATGGTGTAGATGAAAGCTGGGGCCCTGCTTTTACCGGTCAACTATTAGATCAATTTGACTCTCCCACCAGCAATGGACTAAGAGGAGGAGATGTCGGTAACTTGTTTCCTGCTCTTGGCGTGGTTGATTTAAATGCTCAGTTAGCAGCCCGAGGAACAATCACTCCAACACCGTGGACCGCTTATCCTGACAATGTGAAGGACTTCTTTCAAACCGGGGTCACATCAACTAATAACATTGCTGTTACCTCTTCCAATGATAAGGGCGATTTCAGAATGTCGTACACTTATCTTGATCAGAAGGGATTCATACCTAATACAGATCTTAAGCGAAATACATTCTCTGTTACCGGTGGTTACAAATTAAGCGATAAGCTAAAAGTACATACTACTGTAAACTATATCGACAATAAAAGCAGCAATAGACCTAGCTTAAGTTATGGAACGGAAAATATAATGTATCTATTTAATAACTGGTTCAGCCCATCTCAGAATATTGAATCCTTGAGAAACTACTGGCAAGCCGGGAGAGAGGGATTAAACCAATTCAATTTTAATTACAATTATCACGACAATCCATTCTTTAACGTGTATGAAAACACGAATGGTCAGGCTATCAATCGGGTATTTGGAAATATCTCTGCCACTTACCAGTTTACCGATTGGTTAAATCTTACCATCCGTTCAGGTACTGACTACAGTAACGAGTTCCGTGATCGTAGAAGGGCTTATAGCACACAGCGTTATTTGAGAGGAAGCTATCGTGAAGAAAAGATTGTCATTCAGGAAACCAACACAGACTTCCTGCTATCTGCAACGAAGGACATCTCTCCCGATTTTTCCCTTTCTGCTGCCTTGGGCGGCAACCTGCTCAAGCAAACCAGAAATTCTTCAGATATCAGCGCACCTGAATTGGCCGTGCCAGGAATTTATAGCTTAGGCAACTCAAGGGTAGCACTACAAGCGTCCAGTTTCAGATCCGAAAAAAGAATTAACAGTCTTTATGGATCTACCTCCATGGGCTACAAAAATGTCCTTTTTCTTGATCTAACGGCTCGTAACGACTGGTCTAGTTCACTGCCGTCAGACAATTGGAGTTATTTTTACCCTGGAGCCAATGTGAGTTTAATTCTATCTGAATTATTGGATATCAATAAGGGTTCACTTTCATTTCTTAAAGCAAGAGCTGGTATTGCTAAAGTCGGAAATGATACGGACCCATACCAGTTGATTTCTGCTTATACGGCACAAACTGCAGTTAAAGGTACACCTTCTTATTCTGAGACGGCTACACTTGCCAATGCTTCCTTGAAACCTGAAATCAGTTCTTCTTTTGAAACAGGAATTGATGCGCGCTTTTTAAATGACCGTATCGGGTTGGAATTAACCTACTACTCAACCAATAGCGAAAATCAAATTTTACCAATCCCCTTATCCAATACAACAGGGTATACCGCCAGGATTATCAATGCCGGTCTTATCAAAAATTGGGGAACCGAGGTAGTCTTAAGTGGTACTCCCATCAGTACCAGCTCCGGATTCAAATGGGAAGTGAACATAAATCACACTTGGGCCCGAAGCGAGGTGAAAAAACTATACACGGATCCCATTTCAGGCCAGGAAATTAAGAATTATGTGCTTGGCTCACGTTACGTGACA
>JANNRV010000102.1:0-18624 GCA_031401775.1 Bacteroidia bacterium
AGGTTATTTGGTAGTAAACGCTCCTCATATTCCTGTTCATCTTGGAAGTCTTGGTGTTTGTGTACGGGAAGTGAAAAAAGTAATTGAGATGAATGAAGGTGATGTCATCATTACGAATCATCCTGGCTTTGGAGGATCTCACTTACCAGACGTGACATTGATTAAACCTGTTTTTTATAAAAAGGAGTTGGTAGGGTATGTAGCGAATAGGGCGCATCACGCTGAAATTGGTGGTATGAAGCCAGGCTCTATGCCCTCTAATGCTACATCATTGGAAGAAGAGGGCGTAATTATCAGACCTAATTACCTCGTACAGAAAGGAAAGGCAAGATGGAATGAACTCAAAACGATTTTCACGTCTGCAAAATATCCAACTCGTCTTTTAGAAGAAAACCTGGCTGATCTCAACGGAGCTTTGGCGTCTGTTAATTTTGGAGAAAAATTATTGCAAGAGCTTTGCAAAATTCATTCGTCTATCGAAGTGATTTTCTATATGAAAGCACTTCGTACCTATTCTAAAGAACTTCTTACGGAGAAATTGAAAGTGTTGCCAGCTTCTTCGTTCTCGGCCGTGGAAAGATTAGATGACGGCTCTGTGCTTTCGGTGAAGATGGCAGTGAAGAAAGGGAAACTTCAAATTAATTTTACTGGCTCCGCTGCTATTCATCCACATAACTTAAATGCAACTAAAGCCATTGTACAAAGTGTAATACTTTATGTCCTCCGCGTGATGGTCAATAAACCTATTCCCATGAATGAAGGAATGATGGACTGTGTTGATGTCATTCTTCCACAAGGATTATTAAATCCCAATTTTTCAGATAACAAACATCTCCCAGCTGTGGTAGGCGGCAATACCGAAGTAAGCCAGCGACTAACCGATACATTGCTCAAGGCATTTGGCGTTGTAGCGTGCAGCCAAGGCACAATGAATAACTTTTTGTTTGGCAATGAAAAGTTTGGCTACTATGAAACGATTTGTGGCGGCACGGGTGCTGGACCTGGCTTTAATGGTGCAAGCGCGGTTCATCAGCATATGACCAACACGCGAATTACGGATCCGGAACTTTTAGAACTTCGGTATCCTGTACGTCTTGAGCGATTTGAAATTCGCAAAGGTTCTGGAGGAAAAGGAAAATGGAACGGTGGTGATGGCATCGTGAGAGAGTTATTTTTTAAAGAGTCGCTTGAGATCAACTTGCTTTCACAGCATCGGATTGAAAAGCCTTATGGAAGCAAAGGAGGTAATTCAGGAAAAACAGGCGAGCAAGTTCTTATTGATAAAAATGGCATTGGCAAAAGGCTGAAAGGTATGGACAGCGCTGATGTTGTTGAGGGAGACCGGCTTATTATAAAAACTCCGGGTGGCGGAGGTTGGGGAAAATAAAAAAGCCCCGATCGCTCGGGGCTTTAAACTGAAATTAAGTTTTTTTAATTTGTTTTAGTTGGTGTTACTGCAGCTGTTGGAGTGATTCCAAGTTTCTTTAACACCAGCACAGATATGTTATACTTTTCATCGTTGTACAACAAGATATCTCCGCCAGCGGGAATTTGAGGGCTCAAGATAAAGGAGTATGCATTTTCCTTGGCCACCTCTTCAATGGCCTTCCCTACCTTAGAGTAAACAGGTTCCATTAGATCGGCTTGCTTTTTTTGCATTGACGCTTGAGCATCTTGCTGAAATTTTTGAATGCTCTCTTGCATGCCCTGCAGTTCTCTTTCCTTATCTGCTTTTATGATATCCGAAGTAGTAGCAGGCATCCCTTGATAAGCCTTGTACTTTGATTCAAATTCCTGGCTCTTTGCTTTCAACTGATTTTCCAATTGGGAGCCGTGGGTCTTTAATTCATTTTCAATTTGTTTAAACTCTGGCATCTGGCTAAAGATATACTCCCAATCAGCATAGCCGATTTTTTGAGCCGGAGCGGTTTGTGCTTGTGCAAATACTGTTGCACTACAAAAAAGAAGTACGAAAAGTGTTCTCATTTTCAATTGGGGTATTTAGTTTATTTTACTTTATCATTAGGGTCACCTAGTCCAAGTTCTTCCAATACAAAATCGGTATAGTCGTGCCGAGGGTCTGTATAAATCATCACCAGTTCTCCAGCTTTGTCAAATATAATGGCAAGTCGGTTTGCTTTCGCTACTTTCTCTGTCGCATCAAATACCTTATCCTGTAATGGTTTAATCAATTCTTGTTTTTTCAAAAAAAAGAGGCCTCCAAATCCAAAAACCTTTTTCTGATAATCCTTTAGGTCTGCCTCCTTCTTCTTCATTTCATCCAGGCGCTCCTGCTTCATCTCTTCTGTCAGCAATACTTGCTCGGCCTGATATGAACTGTACAAGCCCTCCACTTTCTTTTGCATTTCCTCAATTTCCTTTTGCCAGGCTGATGAAAGCTGGTCTATTTCGCCTTGAGCTTTCGAGTAGTCTGGCATTTTACTCAAAATAAAATCCGAGTTGATATACCCGAACTTCTGAGCTTTTGCAAAATTCAAGCCGAAAACCAAAAAAACAAATACAAGTATCAGAACCCTCATTTTACCTGATTTGTTGACCAATTGTGAAGTGAAACTGCGCTCCGCTTATTTGTGTGGCCCCTGGCAATCTGTCAAATCCATAACCCCAATTCAATCCGATTAAACCGAAGGCAGGCATAAAAATCCTCGCTCCAACCCCCGCGGATTTATACAAATCGAACGGATTAAATAATTGAAAATTGTTCCAATTGTTTCCAGCCTCAGTGAACAGGAAGGTATAAACCGTGGCCGACTGCCCCGTAACAACTGGGTAACGCAACTCCAACCCAAATTTATTATAAACAATACCTCCCTCAATTTGATTGGTTTGTACTTTTCCCCGTAGTGCATAGAGGGGAGGAGTAACTAAATTGTTTTCATAACCTCTTAATCCAACAATATCCTGTCCCAACACAAATGAATTAAAACCACCCGCCAGGCCATCTCCTCCTACAAGGAATCGTTCAAAAGGCCCAGGGCTTACATCCCTAGAATATGTGCCAATAAAACCAAAATGTGCTTTTGCTTCAACAACTAAACTCCGCCCTGTAGGTTTGTTGCTCCCTAACAACTTCAGGTAAAAACGAGAATCAAACATCCACTTATGGAGTTCTATATAGCGATAGCGCTCGTTGATGTCACTCAGGTAACTTGGATCTTTCCACTTTGAATAAGGCGGTGTTAAATCCAAACTCAATGCAATGGTTGACCCTTGTGTGGGAAACATTGGATTATCTATGCTATTTCGTGATAGCGTGGTGTTGAGTTTAAGACTTATTGACTGGCCCACCAAGGGTAGTGCCGAAGAATTAAAGTAGTTCTTATAGTTATACACTAAATAAGAGATAGCGTTGGTCAATGTAAAGTAGTTATCGGGCCACTCTAACCTGCGACCAAGGCCAACCGTAATTCCACTTTGCTTTAGTGAAGGAGCATTGCCACTAAAGTCTATAGCTCCACTGGTTGTATATCCACTAGGTTGCCTTGAGATCGAATGATTAAGACTTACCGTGAGTGAATTTGGCTTCTTGCCTCCAAGCCAAGGCTCCGTGAAAGAAAAAGTATAGCTCTGAAATGACTTTCCATTTGCTTGGGCCCGTATAGAAACCTTTTGACCATCACCACGAGGAAGAGGTGTCCATTTTTTTAAATTCGGAACGTTTCGTAAGGAAAAATTATTAAAGGAAAGTCCAACTGTTCCAACAAAACCAAATGCTCCTCCCCAGCCTCCGGAAAGTTCAACCTGATCATTGGATTGTTCTTCCACTTTCCATTCAACATCCACCGTTCCGTTGGCCGGATCAGGTCTAATGTCCTGCTCAATTTTCTGGGGGTTAAAATATCCCATTTGTGAAAGTTGCTGCTGTGTCCGAATGATGTCAGATCTCCTGAACTTCTGGCCGGGAACGGTACTTAACTCTCTTCGAATGACATGCTCGCTGGTGGTGGTATTCCCACTTATGATTACCTGATCAATGGTGGCCTGATCCCCTTCATAAATCCTCATTTCAACATCAATGGAATCGCCTATCACGGCCACTTCTACAGGGGTTACCCGGAAAAATAAATATCCATCATCCATGTATAAACCACTAATATCAGCTCCTTTAGGGTTAAAGGTGGTTTTTTTATCAATGAGCTCTTTATTGTAGACATCACCTTTATTAATATCAAGAATTTTATTCAAGGTTGCGGTAGAATGAATAAAATTACCTGTCCAGAGTATGTTCCTGAAATAGTACTTTCTGCCCTCTTCTACTTTAAATTTTATATTGATACTGTTGACCCCATATCGTTCCACTGTATCTGAAAGTAACTCTGCATCACGATAACCCTGCGAATTATAATAATCAATGATTTTTATTTTGTCTTCATCAAATTCTGCTTTGATAAATTTAGACCCGCTGAAAATATTTAGTTTCACATTGCGATTAATGAAGCTTGCCACATTTTTCCAACTCACTTGGTAGCTGGAATCAAAATATTCTTTTACATACCGTGGCTTAAATCCAATTACACCTTTGAGGATAGTCCGATGAAGTGAAATTCTTGCATGCTCATGCGTTTTCTTCATTTTCTTTTTGAGCTTGGACGCACTTACATGATCATTCCCCTCAAAGAATATTTCATTGATTCGTACTTTTGTTTTAAGATCCACATCTACCTTTAGCCGAATACCGCCACGATTAAGTGTATCAGGTTCCTGAATCACTTTAACCACGGTGTTTAGAAATCCTTTCTTTACAAAGAATTTTTTTACGGAAAGTTCTGCGTTTCGGATTGTGGCATCGTTCACGATTTTTCCTTTGATTAGCTTAAGCTCATCTTTTAATGATGATTGCTTTGATTTGCTGATGCCTACAAAATAATAATCGGTAAGTCTTGGGCGTTCGGCCAGATTAATTGTGAGAAAAACATTTTGTCCCTCAATATGATCGACCATAATCGAGACATCTCCCACGAGTCCGTGTTTCCACAATTTCCGAACGGCTGATGTGATTACATCTCCTGGGATTTTTATTTTATCACCAACCTTTAAGCCTGTTAGTGAAACCATCGCATTTTTATCTAAAACGGTCAGTCCCTTTACTTCTATTCCTCCAATGTAGTATTCAACTGGATTAGCATAATTGAGATTGCTTTCTGTTACCGGGGGGGCGGTACTCTTGTCACGGCTTTTTCTAAATTGCCCGAACGCAGTAACGTTGACCAAAATTATTAAAGCAAAAACCGATAGACTATTCTTCATTCCCATCAAGCGGTTGTGGTCAACACTCCAAATCTTCTATCTCTCTTTTGATATTCACAAATAGCTTCGTACAAATCTTCTCTGCGGAAATCAGGCCAGAGTGTTTTTGTAAAATACAGTTCAGAATATGCCATTTGCCAAAGCAAAAAATTACTGATCCTTATTTCACCGCTTGTACGAATAAGTAGCTCTGGATCAGGAATCCCTGCAGTGTCAAGGTATCCGGCAAAACGAGTCTCATTAATATCTTCAAATGCTACTGCTCCGGATTTAATGTCTTTCGCCATTTTCTGTGCTGCTTGAACAAGTTCCCATCGGCCGCTATAGTTTAGTGCCAAAAGGAGCGTAAGCCCATTATTATTTTTTGTTGCCTCCTTCGCTTCCATTAAATTCCTTTGACAAATCATCGGCAAGTGATCTATGCCCCCAATGGTCAACAACCTCACGTGATTTTCATGTAGTGTACTGATTTCCTTTTGCAACGTGTTCACTAATAATTCCATGAGACCATCAATCTCCTCCTTCGGCCTCCCCCAATTTTCGGTACTAAAAGCATAGAGTGTCAAAAATTTAATCCCTATCTCTCCACAGCCCTCCGTAATATCCTTGACCGCCTGAATAGCATTGCGATGCCCAAATATGCGGGCAGCACCTTTCCGTTTTGCCCACCTGCCGTTTCCATCCATGATAACGGCTATGTGTCTAGGCAAATTACTGAAGTCGATATTTTCCTTTAATGAAGCCACAAGAGGGCAAAAATAGCCTATTTTTCAAACTTATCACAAGTCTTGCCCATCACTTGCAGCCCACGCGACCAAAGTATGATTCGGACACTAAAAAATTTGAGATTGCTTATCAGTAAGGATTAGTGGGACAGGGAATATCGTAGAAAGTCCGCGTCAGTGTGATGCCTAAAAAAAAGTAATTGTCATTATCAAATGTGTTTCCATATTGATACGTCTTAAATGCCGGATCACCATCAGAGATATTATCTAAATAATCAAAGAATGTTTTTCTGATCCCAATTTCAGCCGCGATATAATACTTAGGGTTCAACACATATTTCATTCCTCCTCCAAAAGGAATAGCCGGTTGGACATTACTATAGGGGGCATTTTTTGAAGCGTTCCCTGAAATTCCAAACAACGCAAACCCTGCAAACAGGTAAGGTGTAAATCGAAGCTTCCGTTTTGAATCTCGCCAATCTAAAAAATGATATTCAAAGGCAACAGATGTTTCTAATAGGAACAAATTGAATGCGCTCGCCCGAGCCGTTGCAAACGCGTCAATTGGTTTTCTGGTGTCGTTTGCTCCTATTTTACCTGCTGTAATGGAAGTGCGTAAGCTAATTACTTTGCTAATGTTGGCCCGATAAAACACAGTCCCTGCAGGTTTCGAAAAAGCAAAGTTGTAGGTCCGTACGAGGTCTCCAGTATAGTTAAACGTACCAATACCAAAACCTATTTCCGACTTCTGAGAAATTTGGGCATGGCTGTAAGAGAATGCAAGTATGCCAATAGCGAAGACATAAATCTTCCTCATGGAAGGAAGGCTAATCATTATCTAAACTTCGCTTTGTGGAAGGTAGCTCCGAGTATGTAGGTAAGACGAATAGAAGTGACCATGTAAATGTCTTTATCATCTTTGCTTCCGCGGAGGTTATCTTTAAACTCGCTTCCATATCCTGCCTGTACTGTGTATCCATTATAAGTATAAGGATTTGTAGGGGGGCCTAATTCATTGGTTCTGTAGGAAAGAGAACGCGCTAATTCATTGTTTAGCTTATCAAGGTTAACATAATTTTGACTTACATCATCAAGATAATCGGTGAAGGTGTAGCGGAAACCAATATCACCCCATAAGTCCATCACTTCATTAATTCTAAAGCGTGCCCCAATTCCAAAGGGAACTGCAATCTGAACCGTCTTGTAAGGTTTAATACCGCTGTTGACATCCGTAGGATCAAGTGCTGAATATTGTCCTTCTGTACCGAGCGGTCGTAGTTTCACCCAATTTCCTGCATCAGGAAGTGGAGTGCCATTTAAATCTGTGGCAGGAGCTTGCGCTTCAGGATTGCTTAAAAAGCCTGCAACCCCTAAGTACACATAGGGAGTCCATTTTACGCGACTGATATAGGTAGATTGGTTTTCAAATAAATCAAAATAGGCCACCACTGATAGTTCCTTGATGCGATTTCTGAAAGAAAGATTTCTGAGATACCGGTACTTACCACTTTCCTCCGTAGGACTTGCCGATTTTGTATCGGAACCACTAAGGGTACCATACATGAATTGACCAATGAGGGAATACCGGGGCCCAAACCTATGTATGAATGAAACGCCTATGGCAGGACGCGTGAATGAAATATCCGTGCTTACTCGCTGAGGCTTCGGTGCAATATCTCCGTAGTAGTTCAAAGCGCTCACCGAAAAACCCACAGCATTGTATTTGTTCTTACTAAAGGTATTTTTCTTGCCCCTAAAGCTGGAGATACGCTTGTTGTTTTTCTTTATACTCTTTCTATTGAATTGTGCTAAGCCTTCATCCGTTGAAGCGAGGATCAATACAAACGATAGGAGCAGAATACATAACTTCCTCATGCACAATAGAATTTGGACGACTACAAAGCTATAAAATTACATGGATTATTGTAAAAACCGTTGAAATTGTTAATTCTCAGGGCCTCTATTAAGTAACTTTTTAGTTACGAAGATCCAGTCCCCAACTCAGTTTTTGCCTCAAGGTTTTAAAATAATGATGCCCTGGCAAATGAATCAGCTTCACACTAAAGCGCTCCTTTTTCAACTTAAGCTTCACAGTTTCATCGATAGTTTCAAACCTTGAATCCATTGAAATGAGGAACTTTTTGCTCCTTCCTTCAATTTGAAACTCAATTTCAGAATTATCAGACAGTACGATTGGTCTTGCGGTGAGATTATGTGGGCTAACGGGCGTTATTACAAAACTCTCAGACTTTGGATAAACCAAAGGTCCTCCACAACTTAATGAATACCCCGTTGACCCTGTGGGAGTGCAAACAATAATGCCATCAGACCAATATGAATTCAGTAGTTCGCCATCCACAAAAACATGCACCGTAATCATTGAAGAAGTATCCTTCTTCATGATCGTAAAATCATTTAATGCGAAGCTAAGTCCGCCAAAAAGTGGGGGGTCAGATACCAGTTTTAAAACCATACGGGAGTCTACTTTGTAGTTTCCCTTAAATATATTGTCCAATGCCTTCTCCACATCTTCGCGCCCTATGGTCGCGAGGAATCCAAGTCGCCCTGTGTTAATCCCAAGGATGGGAACTTCAGCTTTTCCAACATACGTGACGGAGTCCAATAGAGTTCCATCTCCACCCAGTGAAATAAAGAAATCAAGATTTTTCAAATTATCACCTATCTCAAATGTCTTAAGATTAAGTGCCTTTATTTTTGACGACTTAAGGTGCTTTAAAAATTTCGAGGATACTGAAACGTGCGCGGTGTGACCACCCAGTACCTCAAGTAGTTTTTCAACAAACCGATTCGATTTTTGATGAAAGTCCCGTCCATGTAAACCAACATGCATAATCTGTGGGAAATTTCTTTAGATATTCAAATATCGCATCAGCATATCAATGCGATCTTTATCATCCGTGTCGGTTCTGTTTTCCTGGTATCGGCCAATGATCCGATAGCCAAATCGTTCCAGTGTTGCTACAATTCTGGATAAATCCAATTGATTGATTTTCAGTGTCAGCTTTATCTTTCCCTTATCCAACGGGTCTTCGATCATCGTACTGCTGATTACCTTAGCATTATTCTCTTCTATGTATCGGCTGATTTCTGCCAGTGAATAATCAATCAATTCCATAGAGAGAACAAGAATACCTCCCTGCATTTGAACAGATGCCGTTTGTGCAAAAGAAGCCATGATATCTTGTACCGTAATAACGCCAACATACTGCTGGGTTTCATTAAGTACGCCCACGATCTGAAGCTTGTTTTCTCCTGCAATTCTTAGAATATCATAAAAGTGAGACTCCGGACTAACCGAACAATTTTTTCCTACGAGTTTGAAATCACCCAAGTCTTTTCCGATGTCATTCGATTCGAGAATTATTTCCTCTGAAATAAATCCTAGAAGTTCTCCGTCCTCTACAATCGGCAAGTGATTGCATCGGAACTCTTCCATCCACACAATTGCCTTGTGTGCATCATCCGTCACCTTGAGAGGCGGAATCATGTGATTGATGAGTTCTTCTGCGATCATTAATTATTTATTTTCATTTATTCTTTCCCTGCCAAAAAGCTTTCTACCAAGGTATTAAATCGAGCGGGTTGCTCCATCATGGGTGCATGACAACATTTATCAATAAATCTCAACCTTGAATTTGGAATAAGCCTGTTGAATTCATGTCCGACCATGGGCGGAGTAATGGTGTCATTTAATCCCCAAATTAACAAAGTGGGAACCTTTATTTTAGGTAAATCCAACGCCAGATTATTGCGCTGAGCCGATTTAGCAATAGCCACAATACGCATACACTTAGGAATGCTCCGTGTGGTTTCAAACACTTCATCTACTAATTCCTTTGATGCTACTTTAGGATCATAAAAGGTATAGGCCACTTTTTCCTGAATATAATCATAGCTACCTCTCCGAGGATAAGATCCCCCCATCGTGTTTTCAAACAACCCTGAACTTCCGGTTAAGATAAGTTTATCAACTTTGGAGGCGTTGGCGAGTGTGTATAGAAGTCCTACGTGTCCGCCCAATGAGTTGCCCATGATAATCATCTTGTCAAGTTTTTTCATACTGACAAAATCTTCAACAAATTGGCGCAGACCTTCAAGCCCTGCCTCTTTAATGGGCATTTCATAAATCGGTAACATGGGGATCACCACCCGGAGATGCGTGGAAAACCGTTTCACCACGTCTTCCCAGTTGCTAAGCGCGCCAAACAATCCGTGAAGAAGCATCAGCACCTGACCCTGACCTTCATCCACATATTTAAATCCGTTTTCCTCTTTGATCTGGAGGGCCATGCTTCTCTATTTTCTGATAAGTAACTAAAAAAAACTGAACCTTAGAACTGCCTAAATATTTCCTGAAAAAAAGGCAGAAAACTCCCAAAAAAACCTGAAAATTCCACTGCAAAAGCCTCAATTTTAGGATATAGCCATGAACCCGTGACCCAATTGGCGGGTAAGCTATAGTGAAAAGATGACATTAACCAGATTAAGACACTAATGCAAAATGTATACTTCACTATACTTAACATGGCTCCAGCGATGGCATCTACCTTTCCTAAAAAGGTTTTATCCACCGAGCTTTTAATACGCCTGCCCAGCCACATTACAAGAACAATTACCAAAATGAATAGAATAAGGAAAGACAAGTAAGGCAGAAATGTATTGTCAGCATTGAACTCTTTATGAAGATAATCTGCACCCATCCCCATGAACTTAAATCCAACAAAGACTCCTAAAACCAAGGAGCATAAAAAAAAGAGCTCCATTAAAAAGCCTTGTTTATATCCAAGAAATCCAGCAAAGGCAAAAATTAGTAAAAGAACAATGTCCGCTTTGCTCAAGGCGCAAGTAATTTCTTTGCGATTTCAGAAATCATTTTCCCATCTGCTTTCCCAGCCAATTGCTTTGTAGCTGCACCCATTACTTTTCCCATGTCCTGCGGCCCCTTTGCATCTACTTGCAAAAGTATTTTTTGAAGTTCAGCCTTTACTTCTTCTTCAGAAAGTTGCTTGGGTAAATACCGGTTGATTATTTCAAGTTGTATCAATTCTTTTTTAGCAAGGTCTTCGCGGCCTTCTTTCTGAAAAATGTCTGCTGATTCTTTCCTTTGCTTGGCTGCCTTCATGAGTAACTTGTTTTCAACATCCAAAGCAATTTCTCCGCTTCCTCCTTTTTCGGTTTCCGCCAACAAGATCATCGATTTTATGCTTCGTAGTGCATCAAGTTCTTCTTTGTTCCTGGCAAGCATAGCTTGTTTGATATGACCGTCAATTTGGGTTTTCAGACTCATGATTGTGTTAGTTCGTTCAACAAATTTTCTTCTAAATTATATCTGATTTAAGAGATTTCTAAATGCTGGTCACTTTTCAATAATTTTGTGCTTTTGTTCCTTCGGAATCAAGCAAAAAGCGGTGGGCTTCGTTTAACTAAATTAACATGACAAGACTTTCCATAAATATCAACAAGTTTGCAACGCTCAGAAATGCACGGGGAGGAAACAATCCTGACGTGATTAAAGTTGCCATGGATTGTGAGCGCTTCGGAGCGCAGGGTATTACGGTTCATCCCCGGCCTGACGAACGACACATCCGCTACCGCGATGTGATTTTATTAAAGGAAGTTGTGCGAACGGAATTTAATATTGAAGGCTACCCTGATGAACGTTTCTTAAAGATGATTAAGGAAGTAAAACCCGCTCAGGCTACGCTTGTGCCCGATGCCCCTGATGTGCTGACTTCCAATTCAGGTTGGGATACAATGAAGAATGAATCTTTTCTAAAAAGGATCATTGGCGAAATAAAATCAACGGGCACGCGGGTTTCTCTTTTCGTTGACCCTTTAGTTCCCATGGTAGAAGGTGCTGCCAAGGTGGGTGCCGACAGGATTGAGCTCCGAACAGAACCCTATGCAAGTCACTTCTCATTGGATAAGGACTTGGCTGTAAAGAGTTATGTTGAAGCAGCCGCAGCGGCTCTAGGGCTTCGTCTTGGACTAAATGCCGGTCATGATCTGGACCTTAATAATCTAAGATTCTTGAAGCAGTCCATTCCCGCGCTTGACGAGGTTTCTATCGGCCACGCTCTCGTGTGTGATGCACTCTACCTGGGACTTGAAAATACGATTCAGCTCTATTTACGAGAATTGAGGTAGTGGGCCGAATGAAGGTACCCTAAGCATCCTGACACCTCAACGGTGACTTGTGTCCTTTAGCTTCAGGTGAAAACAGGAGTTATTTTAACAACATTTTTATATCCGGATCATCCCTTAGAAATTCCATCTGTTGCACTACCCACGGATACTTTCTATTGACATATTTAGACGTAGGTTTTACCGTATATTTTTTTGGATTGGGAAGACAGGCCGCAATCATGGCAGCTTCTGTTTGGTTAAGCTTCTTGGCTGGTTTCTTAAAATACTTTTGCGAGGCAGCTTCAATTCCAAAAATCCCTTTCCCCATTTCTGCAACATTCAAATACATTTCTAAAATTCTTTGCTTGCCCCAGGTCAACTCAATCATGAAGGTGAAATACACTTCTAATCCCTTACGTAAGAAGCTTCGCCCCTGCCATAAGAAAACATTTTTGGCTACTTGTTGACTGATCGTAGAGGCACCCCTAATTCTCTTTGGTTTTTTAATATTATGGTTTATCGCCTTCTCAATACTTTTCCAATCCAGCCCGTTATGATCCGGAAAAAGCTGATCCTCTGATGCCATAACTGCAAGACGCGCATTGGGTGAAATATCCTTCCAATCCACATAATCTCGATGAAGGCCATCACCGCTCAGGAGACTAACAAGTTGAGTAACTGTAACAGGAGGATTAATCCATTTCAAAAAAACGATGTAAATCAGTTGTGCAATGAACAGATAAAGGAAAATACGTCTTAGCTTTTTCCACACAGATAAAGCGAGATTGTTTAATGCCATGGGGTGCCGATAGATCCGTAATTAACTTACAAAAATTAGCTTGATGAAATTATTAGCCAAATAATGCTCTTAAGAATACTATACCTGCCCTCCATGGCGGAAACTCTCAAGTCAGAGTCTTTAAACTGAGTCGTAACCCCGAAAAATCATAATCGCTCAAGCTTCTACAATGTCCAGAAAGCTCCTATATTGCATCGCTGAAATGACTTTTTATATATGACCATTTTTCTAGTGGAGGACGATTTGATTTATGCCGAGTTCATAAAAAAGGCATTAAGTCAAAATCCGGAATATAAGGTTAAGACATTTCCCACGGCAGAGGAGGCTCTTTCTGCCGTAAATGGGAAGCTGCCCGAAGTGATGATCATTGACTATAAGCTACCCGGAATAAGTGGCATTGATCTGTACGAAAAGATTAAACCCAGAATCAAAGACGAGAACAAAGTAATTCTGCTCAGCGCATTGGATGACGGCAATATGGTGCTGAGTTTTATTCAAAAGGGCGTTCGTGATTACGTTATTAAAGATGAAAACGTATTGGAATCGCTCGAATCTATTTTGGAGGGAAAGGATGATTATCTTTTTACTTAAGATCTTTTAGCCGCACTGTAAAAGTCGCCCCTTTTCCTTCTTCACTCACACAAAACACCTCACCTCCCATTTTATCAACTATTGTTTTAACGATGTATAGCCCCAGCCCTGTTGAACTTTCAGCACCTGTCGGGCGAGCGGTGAGGCGATTGTATTTCAGAAATAATTTTTCCTTATCACCGTCACTAATTCCGGGTCCTTCATCCGTAACTCTGATTTCCGCAACACCATTATCCAACTGGAGGGTTACATGAATTGATGATTCATAAGGAGAAAATTTTAATGCATTCGAAATGAGATTTTCAATAACTCGATTAAAGTAGAGTTTATCGGTGACAAGGAACACTTGGTTTGGTGCTTCCAAAAACAATTGGATTTTCTTCTTTTCTGCTAATGTCTTGTAGTTTTTTATCAACACGGAGATCATTAGTGAAAGGTTTACCTTTTCCGGTACAAAGTCTATTGCCTTTTCATCAAGCCTGCGGTTGTCGAGGAGGTTACGAATCATGGTTAATCCATCTGCAACAATTTGATGCATTTTACCGAGGTACTCTTTTTGATCTTCTGCCAGTGGTTGCGTTGAAAGTGTCATCAATTGTATTAGGGCAAAAACCCGATTGAAAGGCCCCTTGAGGTCATGCGAAACGACACTTATAATCTGCTGCTTCTCGGCATATAATTCATTAAGTATCTTGGTTTGCTGATCTAGCTCTAGCAACTGCCTTTTGATTTCAAGACCTTGTAGATAAATCATTTCTTTCTGCACCTTGACTTTATGATAAGCACGATATTGCAAGGCAATAATAATGCAAAGGGTAATTGCAGTCAGAAGGATGAGTGTAATCATGGCTAAGAGAGGGTGAAATTTACGCGGTTCTATTCATCCATTTCAACCTTAACTTAGAATTTCAATTTTATTTCATCTTTATAGTCAATGGGCACCTTAATGGTTAGGCCATGCACCTTAATACGGACAAAGCCTACGTACCGAATTTCGTATTTCTTTCCCCCGAAAAGGCTGAGTAAGGTATCGAGTAAACCAATTTCTTTAAGTGCTAGCTGGATTTCAAGTGGAACTGTGAACTCTGATTTAGCGGGAATCTCAAAATTGAACTTTTGCTTGGCGTGCGCTGATTTCTTTCCATCTACCATTACCACTACATCGATTTCCTTTAGCTTCATGCGCAGTGCATTCGGATTGTAGAAAATAGCGACCGCATTGAGCTTTGCGTTTCCATCAATTCCAGCATCAACTGCTACGTCTTTGATGTTCCTTAATACCACTTGCTCCTTTGGCACACAGGAAGACAGGAAGAGAAAGAGGAAGAGTAAAACTAAAAAGCTTATCTGCTTTGGCAACGTAGTATAATCTGGTTGTGTTTGAATCGAAGTAATTAAATCCGGAAAATCCGGAAAACCAAAATTCACATCTTAAATTTGTGCAATGAGCGTAATTCTCTCTGCTTCCTTTAACCAAATTGCTGACGACCTGGCGGAATCTGGATATGCAGTGTCTGAAGATTTTCTCACATCACAAGAAATTGACTCTGTTTTACAACTTGACGAATTCAAAGAAGGGTTGTTACACTTTAGAAAAGCAGGTATTGGCAAACAGCAAGAAAGGCAAGTCAACGAAAGCATTCGGGGAGATTTTATTCAATGGATTGATAAGGTAAACACATCTGAACCGATTAACGTGTATTTAGACAAAGTACAGTCTCTTATCACTTCATTAAACCAGAATCTTTTTCTCAGCCTGAAAGATTATGAAGTGCATATGACTATTTATCCGGCTGGCAGCTTCTATAAAAGACATCTCGATCAATTTAAAGCAGATGATCATCGCAAGCTTTCTTTAATTTTATACTTAAATAGGGACTGGAAAGAAGACGAGGGAGGTCAGCTTAGAATGCACTTATCAAACGGGGCGAAAGATATTTTTCCACGTGCTGGTCGATTAGTTTGCTTTCGCAGCGATAGGATAGAACATGAGGTGCTGCCGGCCACACGGGAACGATTTAGCCTTACTGGCTGGGTTTTGGATCAACTGGCTGATCTTAGGCACTTGTAATAAACTTGTTTTTATTTCCAATTGGCGATTCAGACCTTAATTTTGCTACCAAATTAAACTACTATGAGTTTTCGCATCGAAAAAGATACCATGGGCGAAGTGAAGGTACCCGCTGATAAATACTGGGGCGCCCAAACAGAACGATCGCGCAATAATTTCAAGATCGGGCCTGAGGCGAGTATGCCAAAAGAAATCATCTATGCTTTTGGGTATCTGAAAAAAGCTGCGGCCATGGCCAACCACGAATTAGGCGTGTTGGCTGCCGATAAAAAAGAGTTGATTGCAAAGGCATGCGATGAAATCCTTGCTGGTAAACTAGATGATCAATTCCCTTTGGTGATCTGGCAAACCGGATCGGGCACGCAAAGTAATATGAATGCCAATGAAGTAATTGCCTACCGGGCGCATGTTTTGTCGGGCGGAAATCTTGCCGATGAAAAGAAAGTACTTCACCCAAATGATGATGTAAACAAATCGCAATCTTCCAACGATACCTTCCCGACTGCAATGCACATTGCATCGTATAAGCAGGTTATTGAAATTACCCTTCCGGGTCTTCAACAACTGCGCGATGCGCTGTCAAAAAAATCAGCAGAATTCAAGGCCATCGTAAAAACAGGGCGCACTCATTTCATGGACGCTACACCACTAACTCTTGGGCAAGAATTTTCAGGTTATGTTCAGCAGATCGACAATAGCATTCGCACAATTAAAAATGCACTTGAAATGGTGCGTGAATTGGCATTGGGAGGCACAGCGGTTGGTACGGGGCTTAATGCCCCCAAAGGCTATGATGTATTGGTAGCCAAAAAAATTGCAACGTTAACGGGTTATCCTTTTATTACCGCCCCAAATAAATTTGAAGCGCTAGCAGCACACGATGCGATGGTGGAATTATCAGGTGCACTAAAGCGATCTGCTGTTGCATTAATGAAAATAGCTAATGATATACGCATGCTTAGCTCAGGACCTCGCTGTGGAATTGGAGAAATTATCATTCCAGATAACGAACCTGGCTCTTCCATCATGCCAGGCAAAGTAAATCCAACACAGCCCGAAGCCCTTACCATGGTTTGCGCTCAAGTGATTGGCAATGATGTGGCTGTTTCCATTGGAGGAATGTCAGGGCATTTTGAATTGAATGTCTTTAAACCTGTTATTGCTGCGAATGTGCTTCAATCTGCTCGCTTACTTGGAGATGCCTGTGTCTCCTTTACGGAGAAATGCGCTATCGGCATTGAACCGAATTTACCGGTATTAAAACAACACCTGGAAAATTCATTGATGCTCGTCACTTCACTTAATACCCATATTGGATATGAGAATGCAGCTAAGATTGCAAAGAAGGCTCATAAAGAAAACAAAACCCTGCGGGAAGCTGCGGTTGAGTCAGGTCTTTTAACTTCTCAACAGTTTGACGAATGGGTGCGACCCGAAAAAATGATTTAATAAGAACAGATGTCTTATTCCTTTTTCTGGTTGTTTGTCGGATTAAATGACAGAATAGTGTGCTTGGAATCCTAAATCAAGTTTTTTTATTACTTTTAAACCATAATTAACCCCTAAAACATGAAAACTAGAGTACTTATTCTCTGCCTGGCTTTGATTTTTTCCGGCATGCAAGTTTTCGCTCAACTCTCTAAAAAGGAGAAGAAAGAATGGAAAAAGAAAGCCAAAGAATACGCAAAGAATCCTGCCAACCTGAAACAGTTGACGGAAGAAAAGCAAGTTGCTGATGGTTCGGTCACCACGCTGAAGGGTGACGTGAGCAAGTTACAATCCTCGATCAGCGACAAAGATTCGAAGATCGCAGAATTGGAAGATCAGATTTCCAGAATGCGCAGCGAACTTACTTCAACGAAGGCCGAGCTTGCACAGCTAAGAGAAAATCCTCCGGTGAACGCCATGGATTTTTCGAAAGGCGTTGTTTTTAAAGTCCAAATTGGTGCTTTTAAAAATAAAGACCTATCTAAATATTTTGAGAACAACCCTAACTTCAGTGGAGAAGTAAAAGAAGGGGAGCCACAAAAAGTGACCATCGGTATCTTCCGAGATTATTGGGAAGCAGATACTTTCAAAAAGTACTTGCGTGAAATGGGCGTGAAAGATGCATGGATCGTTCCTTTTAGAGATGCCGTACGGGTTGATATTAAAGATGTGCTCGAAGGCGTTGTAGGAGACAAGCCCCCCAAAGAGCCAAAAGCCACTAATTGATTATTACCTTTTAAGATTCAAAAAGCAGCGACCCTCGCTGCTTTTTTTGTTTTTTGCCTATCTGCTTTAATGCAGCAGCGTTTGTTACTTTTGTAAAATGGCTCGTACTCTTTTGGTCTCACTCTTTGTTATTCTTTCGGCTGCGAGTTTTTCACAAATTCGTATGACCTCGCTCTCATTAAAGCAAAAAGAAGTATTTGAAATTCAGGGTACTGATATTTTAGTGGTGGATACCTTGATCATGCGTGACTCATCAAGAATCGTATTGAATTCATCAAAGAAAGATAATTTCATTCACGCTAAGATTACTATTGTTGGTGTCGGCTGCAAGATTATCGGTAAGGGGTCATCGGGTAGAAGCGGGAAGTCTGGCAAAAAAGGTACAAGTCTAAATGCACCCTGTCGCAGTGGCACGGATGGTGATAATGGTACGGATGGCACTGCGGGAAGAGATGGAGTAAATCTGTCTCTTTACTTGACCAACCTAAAAGTAAATGGAAATTTAACAATAGAAATAAGTGGAGGGGATGGGGGTGATGGAGGACAAGGAGGCCCTGGTGGAGATGGAAGCCCAGGCACAAAAGTTTGTCAGGGTGGAGATGGGGGAAATGGGGGAAGCGGGGGAAATGGAGGCAACGGTGGGAAAAGTGGAGCCCTTACTATCAATTGCAAACAGTGCCCTGATTTGCATTTATGGATGGGTGAACGTTTGATTATAAAAAACTTTGGAGGATTTGCAGGATTAGGTGGCGAAGGTGGCTTTGAGGGACAACGCGGCTTGAGTTCATTAAAGGACGGAGCGCAGGGCA
>JANNRV010000103.1:0-16117 GCA_031401775.1 Bacteroidia bacterium
TACGAACCATCGAAAAGCATTCGATGAGTTCTGTGGCACCTTGCAAAAAAAAATGGCACATTTATATACTAAGTTAAGCGCCACGTACTTTAGCCATTCTACTTATCAGCAGCAAGAAAGCAAAGATGGGTTTCAATTTGAAGTGTAGATGCGCTATAAAATCCACCATACGACAGAATATAAATATCAGGAGATGGTAAGTACCGGACATAATCGATTATGTCTGGTCCCCTTAATCAGTGACGAACAAAACTTACTCTCCTCTGATATTAAAATTTTACCTATTCCCGATGAGCTTACGTACCTCACCGATTTCTTTGGCAACACCTTGTTATTCATCTCCATCTACAAAGAGCATAATCAATTAACAATTCATTCTGAAAGCACCATTGACATTCAAAATCGGATCAATGTCGAACATGTTGCTGGTTCAACGTTAATGTGGAGAAATGCAATTAGTCAACTTTCAACGGAAGGAGATACTTATGCAGATGTAATTCAATTTACATTACCCTCCCTCTACGTTCCCTATAGCGAAGAGATCAGGGCCTTTGCCGCTGATTGTTTTATAGAAGACATAACTTTGTGGAATGGCTGCCAGGCATTGATGAATAAAATATTCCACCATGTCGAATTTAAGTCGGGCTTCACAACAGTAAATACACCCGTAGAATCTGTATTGAAGTTACGCAAAGGAGTCTGTCAGGACTTTGCTCATTTGATGATTGCCTGTTTAAGAAATATGGGTTTACCTGCCCGCTATGTAAGCGGCTATTTGGAAACTTTTCCACCACCGGGCAAAGAGAAGTTGGTTGGATCGGATGCCTCCCATGCCTGGGTTGCAGTTTATTTTCCGGGCATCGGTTGGGTCGAGTTTGACCCTACCAATTGTATACTTGCCACACACACCCACATTACGATTGCTTATGGTCGTGATTATTTTGATGTGGCACCCATTAAAGGAATTGTCTTTAGTTCTGGCAAGCAGACATTAAGTGTTAAGGTAGACGTAGCGCAAGTAAGGTGAAATTATCGTTTCAAAACTTTAAAAGCAATATCTCGACCGAAGCCTTGCATCATGGCTAAGTTGATCCAACTCAATGCGAATTGCTCCAACAAATTAAATTTGTCGCTTCCTCCAAAGTTATACACATTTTCAAAACCAATGTCATTGGCCAGTTGCTCTGCCACCTTTTTTGCTTTATCACTATCTCCTGCATAGAACATGTCAATACCTTTTCCATTATAAATTGGATTTGCTAAATTCTCAGCACCGGTAGTATTGAAACATTTTACAATATCAATGCAGTTGGTGAGCTTCATTAAGGCCTCTGTTGTGTTTGAGTATGGCTCAGGTTTAATACGAACCGAATTCATTGCATCAATAATTATCTTGTTGCTCGTATCACCTAGCTGTACAGCAATGTCCTTTATCGCCTGGGGTAAAGCAGCAATCAAGATGACCTCTGCGGACGTTGATGCGTCTGAAATGGAATGGATGGAAATGTTTTTCAAGCTTGCCAGCTCACTTCCTTTAAACACATTTTGATTGCGGACGCCTAGAAATACTTGATGACCTGATTTGGCAAATCCCTTCGCCAATGAGCCACCTACATTACCCGTTCCAATAATTGCAATTTTCATAGTGGATTAGCTTACATTCTTTAATAAAGGGTATTTCTAAAAACCTAAATTATTTGTCAGGCTGAACCCGATAGCTATCGGGTCGAAGCCGATTTAGAGAGTCTATACGAGGAAATATGTTTCGACAAGCTCAACATGACATGGTTTTTAGGGATACACTTAATTATTCAGCTGCAGTTTCGTAAATTATTCGTTTTGGCCAAAAGAAATATATCGGAACCGTCAAAAATAGTATCCATGCTGCATAGGGTTGAATAAACGAAACAAAAACAGAGGCACCATATATGATAGGCCCTTGCCACGATCTTCGAATAATTGCCTTCCTTCTATGCGCACTTATCGTTGCAGTCATTAGATTACCTCTAAACATTGCGTACCGACTCATTAATGTAAAAGACAAGGCTGTCATAAACATAACTATGGCATATGCGGTTGTAGCCTGACTGCTGAAGGGATGTTCACCAATGAAGCCTGTAGGAAGTGGGATTAGACTCATCCAAAAGAGCAGATGATTGTTGTGCCATAGCAAGGCAGAACTTGAATGAGACAAGTTGTGAAAGAAATTATTATGATTAACCCAAAAGATTGCAATTACAAGGAAGCTAAAAGCATAGGCAATAATTTTTGGAATCATGTTCAAGGCAACGATATTAAACTCTTGATCTGAAAACTCTTCTACAAGCTGCGGCACTTTTAACTCAAGCACAAGAATGGTAATGATAATAGCCATTACACCATCGCTAAATGCCTCAATACGTATGGTAGAAGGAGCTTTCATGGATTGAAAATTGATGAAATTAAATCAGTTGAATTCATGTCTTAAAAATGCGCCCACGTTGGATGTATTCGTTAAAGTAGCATTACCAAATTCGTTAAAGTCGCTGCCGAGTCCAAACTGCCAAGTTTTGATTTTAAGTCCTAACCTGACCCGTTGAATGTAATTCTGATTAGCATCCGTCTCCGTAGGTAGTGCATTCACTAACTCCAATTGTACAAACAGATTAAGTTTATCGGTAAGTTTTGGCTCTAATCGCGTTAATATAAATAAATCGATAGTGGGCCTACTCATAGTTTCGCATACCAACCAGGAAAAAAATGTAAAGTCACCTTTATGATAAAAATACTGAACACCGGCCTTTGGGAATAAACCACTATTGAAAATTTGAATTACCGCTACTGGTGCAAACCCCTTTAGTCTCGGATGATTATATGAGATGGCTTCTGTAAAACCAAAGGTTGGAAGATAGGCCGTTGAAGATTGTCGATAATCGATGCTTGCGCGATTTCGATTAAAGAAGAGAAACCTAGAATTTTCATTTTTGCTATTCTTAAAATATTTAAAGAACAAGATATCTACTGTAGTCTTCTGGTGTCCGCCAAATACTTCAATTGGAATTTGAGAATAAATATCGCTCCATGAGAGGAGCGAGATTATGCAATAGATTATTCTGTGTTTCATTTAATACTGGTCAGAATCTTCACAAACTCTTGTGGCTGAACTACAAACGGTAAATGTGAAGTGTTCATCGTAAAAGTCTGCTTGATGTTACCATTACTTTTTACCATCATCTTCTGCAATTCATAACCCACAGCCATATCCTGGCTCGTATGAATGTAATACTTAGGCACACTGCCAAATTTGGTATTACTCAACACAACTTTCTCACCTAGTGGTTTGGCGGGCTCTGGCTTATGATACTTCACCAGAACTTCCTTCATGAAATCAGGACAATCAGCACAGACCGCAAGCGCAATCATCTCCTTTTTAATTGTAGCAGCAGTGTAATCGGCACTAAATTCAAGTGCGCCCCCAACTTTGCTTTCCAAATCTTGGTTAGAAAGAGTTAAAAGATCTTCACCATTCTTTGGTAGGTAGGCGGAAACATAAATCACTTTGCTAATTTTAGAAGGGATATTTTCTGCCACCTGCGATACTACAATGCCGGCCATACTATGACCTACCAATATTACTTTACCAGGTTGCTGATTGATTATATCAGTTACATTCTTTACGTAGTCACTGAGTGATACGGCATTAGCAGCCGTTAAGTCAATGCCGTGTGCAGGAAGATTTACCACCACTACATTGGCATTCACAGCTAATTGATTTCTCACAAAACCCCAAGCACTTTCATCAGCCCAGGCGCCATGCACTAGTACGTAGGTTTGAAGGTTCTTGCGTTGCTTTTCAAGTTCAGCTAGTACTAGTTTTGCAGCTGCGGCACCGGAATTTTGTTGCTGACCAGTAATAAGATTTCCGTCTTGTACTGCAAATGCTGAGAATGGCGGGCCCACCACAAATTTACTATTCGGCATTTTTCTCGCTTCATCTTCAATACGAAAAGGTTGAATCTTCATGCCCACATAATTATCAGCATATTGCTCTTCAGACGAGCCAAACCCAGTCCACTTTTTGCCATCCACTAAAAATTTGCCATCTGTTGTTTTTGCTTTTAGTAAAATGCATGTTCCATGACAAATTGCTGCTGTAGGCTTTCCGGTCTGATAGAAATCAACAAAGAACTTTTGTAGTTCCTGATTGTCGATAAACGTGTACATTGGCCCCTGACCACCACAAAGGAATATAGCTTTGTAATCGTTGGGATTGACAGTTGCCAGTTTTAGCGTATTCTTCATCATCTCCGTTTTGTCAGGATCCTTTTTAAAGCCTAATGAGAGATAATCGAAAGCAGCATACTTGCTTGCGTCTTCAGGATCACTAAATCCATCAAATTTCACCTCACCACCTTGTGGGCTAGCAATGTCAACCGTGTAACCTGCTTCCGTAAATTCCCAATAGGGATGCGCTACTTCTGCATACCAAGCTCCAATAGGCCAGCCGGTTTGTTTACTAACTGACGGATTGGAAGCCACCATCAAAATTTTTCCGTTGTTGCCTGCATTATGTTGGGCAAACATGTTTGCTGAGACGATCAGCACTAGAACAATTAAAATAATTTTCTTCATAAAAGTTGTTTGTTTGGATTGCTTAACCCAAAATTGCAATCACTATGTTCCCTCAAACAACATATTATCCTTTAAGTGAGTCACTCTCTTTTTGGAAAGTATGGATAACCGATGTTAGATTTAAGATTTTAGAATTGTGATTTGCTTGGCCGACTGAGCACGATTCAAAATCTTAAATCAAAAATCTTAAATATTTACTATGCCAGACTTCATTTACGATAAGAAGATCTACTACAACCCGGTAGAGTTTGCCATGGACAGAATTGGCGGTACATGGAAAATGCCCATCCTTTGGCGCTTGCGGGATAAGACGCTTCGCTATGGTGAACTAAAAAAAGACCTTCCTCATATCACACATAAAATGCTGTCGAGTGTGCTGCGTGGTCTGGAGGCAGAGGGATTTATCACGCGCGAAGTCTTCCCGGTCGTTCCGCCTAAAGTGGAATACACCATCACGAAAAGAGGATTGAAAGCAATTCCAATAATTGAAATCGTAAGAAAGTACGGGACAGAGTTGATGAAAGAATTTGGAGTGAAAGCAAAAGAAAAAGAAAAATAAACTTAACTAAACCTCACGTTCAGTTAATTCAATCCCTAATGCCTTCAGCTCTTCCAGAATAGGTTCATAAAAATCTTTCGTTGTCGGAATCACAACACCGCGGGTTTTAATTTTATTTTCTAACAGTAATTTAGTCGCAATGGCTAATGGTAACCCAACAGTCTTTGCCATGGCAGTGTTTATGGAATCATCTCCCTTTGCAACGAGTGAAGCTTGAATCTCTTTTTTCTTTCCTTCCAGATTAAAAACAAAGCGATGCCACATGACGACAAAGTCTTTATCCAAAGGATCCAGCTTCCATCGCTTATTTAGAATGTGTTCCAGTACTTGTGCGGGGGTTCCCTTTGCTATCCCTATCGGCTCTTTGCTGAAAAAACCCGACCAGGAAAGTCGTTGAAATTCAGAACCGTCTTTTTTAAGATTGAATAGTGACACTATCTTTTCCTCCACACTTTGATGCGCATCAAAATCCAAAAAGGAATTAATAAAATCACGATGAGTCATCGAGGCTAATCCCTCCATCGGATAGGTATCATCCGTACAGCCTAATTGCACCAAAACACTCCAGGCGCTGCAGTACCCTTTGTTTCTCAAGGTACCTCTTAGCATCGTTTGAATATTCTGCAACCCATAGGATTCCCGATATTTTAATGAATCGCGATTGGCATAGCCTTCATATTCTCCATAGCCTGGCACCGTAACAGAAGTTATTCTTTTAAAGAGTTGTTGATAAGGAATGAATTTGAATTGACCCTGCTGAAGAAATTTCGCAGTGCCTTGTCCGGCCATGACTACGTTGCGGGGGTTCCAGGTAAATTTATAGCGCCAGGGGTTTTGAGGATCAGTTTCCGGAGCGATCAGTCCACCGGTAAACGATTCGAAAGAGAGAAGCTGCCCTCCCTTTTCTTTAATCCCATCAATGAGTTGCATCGCACTCATGTGATCAATACCGGGATCGAGGCCACATTCATTCAAGAAAAGAAGATTCTTACTTAGCGCCTCTTCCTGAAACGATTTCATTTCCTCTGAAACATAACTGGCGGTGAGCAAATGCTTATTAAGGCTTAAACAAATTCGGGCTACCTGAGGGTGAAGGATGGCGGGGATCATCGAGATAACCACATCAGCTGATTGAATAGCTTCCCGGCTACTCTTGATATCCTGTATATCAAAAAGAATCGCCTTAGCCTGATTACCAACACGCTCTTGGGCGGCTTCCAATGAAACATCTCCCACGGTAATCATCCAACTAAGCTTTTTACTATGCTGGATCAGATACGATATCAGAGCAGAAGAGGACCGGCCTGCACCAAGAACTAAGATGGATTTTGCCATAAGAAAGAAATACTTTTATATCGGAGCCCAATTTATCCTGAATTTTGGACTTATTCCTTCACAAAATGGATTTCTACCATTAACTTACCTGTTCAGCTATGAAAGACGTTACGATTTACAACCACATCGAAGATTTAGACTCGGAATCCAAATACCTGGTGCATAAGGCAAAAGAAGCCACCCAGCATGCCTATGCTCCTTACTCAAAATTTCAAGTAGGGGCTGCGCTAATCTTAGAAGATGGAACTGTTCTAACAGGAGCCAACCAGGAAAATGCCTCCTATCCCCTGTGCATGTGCGCAGAGCGTGTCGTTCTCTATGCTGCGGCATCCCAACATCCAGATCAAAAGATTGTGAAGCTTGCTGTAGTTGCTCACAAAAAAAACCATAAAGAACTAACTCATGCCACTTGCTGTGGCGCTTGCCGGCAGGTGATGCTGGAATTTGAGCAGAGACAAAAGAGACGTTTCGAAGTAATCATGCTCGGTGCCGATGAAAAATGGATAAAATGCAATTCAGCTTCTTCACTTATGCCTTTCAGTTTTATTTTGGAGTCATAACCCAGTCTTTCTATTCATAATGATTCTTATCTCTCTATCTTTAGATGCCTGACGGCTTTATCCGATTAAAAGGCCTTAATCCAACACTCTGAAATCACGCTAGTAGACAAATAATAAATAATGGATACACTTATTAGTAAAGGCATCGAGAACACCCCGAGTATAATTTTGGATAAAGAAAATGGAATTTTTGAAATCTCAGGGCGTTCCCTTCCCGAAAATGCGGCTCTGATTTATAATCCCGTGCTGGAGTGGATTAAAACATACAGTGCGGCACCCAACCCAACTACGGAACTTGTCCTTAAATTTGAATACCTTAATACGGCTTCCTCCAAGCTTATTCTTGACATTTTCTCTGCACTTGGCCCTATCAAGGGCTCTAAAATTCTTTGGTATTTTCATGATGATGATGAAGATATGGAGGAGGTTGGTGAAGAATTGTCAGAATTAACAGATATTCCATTTGAATTCAGGACATACTAAAGTTATAGATCTCTCATGAGTGAAGAAATTCTCAAGGCATTAACTCAACTCTTTGCCATCATTACCAAGCAAGATGGTGGTGTGACAGAGAACGAACGTCAATTTGTAATCAACTTCTTTCAGCAGGAACTCGACCAAGCTAGTATTAAAGAATACCTGGAACTCTATGACGTCTATTCCGGCTATGATAAACAAGGAACCGCCCAGCTGGAGGCGGAAAAAAACAAACTAACCTCTGTCAAGGATTCCATAAAAACGCTCGGTATCTGTAAAAAAATAAATAAGACGCTCACTCAAAAACAAAAAACTATTGTACTAACTAAGCTACTCGAATTAGTAGGCGCTGATAAAGACTTCACTGCCCAACGAATGGAAATCATTAATACGGTCTCCACTGTGTTTAATATAGTAAAAGAGGAGTATAAGTTAGTCGAGAGTTTTGTTGTTAAGAAAAAATCAGAAGAGTTAAATTTTTCCGATATCCTATTGGTAAATTCTGAGATCAACACAAAAGAGACCCTACATAAGCATGTTCATACTCACATCACTGGTTCATTGGTATTCATGCGGATCAGCAGCGTGAATATGTACTTTGCAAAATACCTGGGAGATGAATCCAACCTGCTCAATGGATTTATTATGCTGCCTAATAAAGTATACCTGTTCTCTCACGGGAGCACCATTAAGACGCAGACAGGAGATGCATTATATTATAGTGATCTGGTTGCCAATTTTAATGAGGAAATAAAGACTACTCATCTTTCATTCAACGCCAATGTTGAAGAGTTTATATTTCCAAATGGATCAATTGGCCTTCGTAACGTGAGCATCACGGAAGGCCCTGGTAAGCTAATTGGAATCATGGGTGCCAGTGGTGCAGGTAAAACAACCCTGCTGAATGTACTGGCCGGACTCGAAAAGCCAGGCAAAGGAGAAATATTGATTAATGGATTTAATACGAATACCCAAAAGGAAAAAATCCAAGGCGTAATCGGGTACGTGTCACAAGATGATCTTCTCATCGAGGAACTCACCGTCTACCAGAATCTTTATTATAATGCAAAACTCTGCTTCGCCAATTTTTCAGAAGAGGAACTCCATCTTCGTGTCATGGAAGTGCTTGAAAATTTAGGTCTTGACCAACGAAAGGATCTTCAGGTAGGCAATCCCCTGGACAAAACCATCAGCGGTGGCCAACGCAAACGACTCAATATTGCTTTGGAACTTATTCGTGAACCCGCTTTACTATTCTTGGATGAACCCACGTCAGGCCTTTCATCACGCGATTCTGAAAATGTAATCGACTTACTCAAGGAACTCTCTTTAAAGGGAAAGCTCATATTTGTCGTCATCCACCAACCTTCTTCAGACATCTACAAGATGTTTGATAAGATGATTATCATGGACACGGGAGGCTATCAAACTTACTATGGAACCCCTGTCGAAGCCGTGAGTTATTTTAAGAAAGCAACGCATCAGGTAGATAGTGACCGAGGTCAATGTGAAATCTGCGGTAATGTAAATCCTGAACAAATCTTCAACATTATTGAAGCGAAAGTAGTGGATGAGTATGGACAACCTACGAGTAAGCGGAAGGTCACCCCTCCTCAGTGGTTTGATATGTTTAAGGAGCGATTCAAAATCAAACGCATCAATGACATTAAAGAAAAACCAACCAACAACCTGAACTTACCCGGTAAGCTCAAACAAATATCAATTTTTACTACACGTGATTTTCTTTCCAAACTCAGCAATAAGCAATACCTGCTGATCAACCTTTTGGAAGCACCACTGCTAGCCCTCATTCTTGCTTTCATCACCAAATACAAGAGTGCACCCGGTGGCAAAGAGTATATTTTTAGATTCAATGATAACCTTCCTGCCTTTTTGCTCATGAGTATTATTGTAGCGCTCTTTATGGGGCTCACAATAAGTGCAGAAGAAATTATTCGCGATCGAAAAATTCTAAAACGTGAATCTTTTTTAAATCTAAGTTGGAATAGTTATTTACTTTCCAAACTCGCTATTCTATTTCTCCTTTCAGCAATTCAAACCTTATCCTTTGTGGTCATCAGCAATCTGATTCTTCAGATTCATGGGATGACGTTTGCATTTTGGCTCATCCTATTCACTACAGCATGTTTTGCCAATGTGATTGGTCTAAATATTTCTTCTGCTTTCAATTCTGCTGTTACGGTCTATGTGATCATCCCCTTGTTATTGATCCCTCAAATGATTTTAAGTGGATTGTTATTCAGTTTTGATAAGCTGAATAATCTTATTAGCACGAAAGGCAAAGTCCCTATCGTGGCGGACATGATGGCTTCGCGATGGGCTTACGAAGCAATGGCAGTTCATCAGTTTACTGCGAATGACTTTGAAATGCATTATTTTGAGTATGAAAAAGAAGAGTCAAGGGCCGATTTTAAAGTTGCCTACCTCCTTGATGAACTTAAGAAAAAAAATAATTTTCTACTAGAAAATGTTGACAGCAGCAACGACTCAATAAAAATACTCGTTGCTTACAATTTAAAGGTTCTGAGAGACAATCTGAAAGATGAATCCTTTTCATCAGACCAGGTGAAAATTGATTTTAATAAAGTGCTAGTGCCCGGTAACTATTCTAAAGAGATAGGCGCAGAACTGGATAAATACCTGGAATTGTATCGAAAACATTATCAAAAGCTATACAACCAAAATGTATTGCTCCTCGAAAAGAAGCTGGCTCATTATGAGTCACAAGGGTTCCCCGTCAATGATGAGAAAAATCGGTACTTCAACGAAAGCCTTTCTGATTTAGTAAGAAATACCTCCACCAAGCAAAGGCTATTGGAATATAACGGCAACCTAATCCAGCAGATTAATCCCATTTTTCAGGAGATAAAGCCCTCTTCCCCTATTGATTATCGGGCGCCTTTCTTTATCGCCAAAAAGAACTTTCTTGGACTGAGAATAGACACGTTCATTTTCAATCTGATCGTGATTTGGGTGATGTCTATGTTCTTTTATGTCACTTTATATTTTGAGCTCTTAAGGAAAGTGGTCAATTTGTTCGGGAAAGTGAACATTGCCAAACTGAAGTAATTGAAATGACTTTTGGTAAGGATAAGGTAATTTCTAATTTTGTAGACGATAAATAGATTGTTATGAGAATTCTTTTGATACTACTAGTGGCAGGCATTCTATCAAGCTGTGGGTCGGGGAAAAAGCCTGACGAGCAAGCCTTCCTAAACAGCTTGGACTCATCGAAAAATCAGGGTGCAACAATTGATGAGGCCGTGATTAGCAGCATCTTGCAGCAAATTCCTAGCCCTCTTGAGATTTCCGTTCTCTTGAAAGAGTCTGGAACCAAATACAATTCGTCCATTCTTAATACTCCCGACAATCTTCCCAAATACAATAACAACTTCAAAAAGGCACTCAATTTGGGAATTTATGGTACCGATTTAGGGTACACCAATATTTATGAACAGAACCAAGACGGTATAAAATACCTTACCTCCATAAAATCATTAGCAGATGGCCTGAATATTGGCCAATTCTTTGATATCGAAACAATCGGGCGCCTTGCTACAAATAGTAAAAACCTTGACTCCCTCCTATTGATTACGACACAGAATTTTAACAGCATCAATTCCTATCTTCAGGCCCAAAGCAGAGCCAATTTAAGTGTATTGCTTCTGACGGGTGGTTGGATTGAGGCCATGCAAATTACCTGTCAGGTGTCAGCAAAAAACCCGCAGAATAAGGAACTACAGGAAAAGGTGGGGGAACAAAAGATTATTCTAGAAAATATCATGCTGTTGCTTTCCTTTTATAAGGATACGGATGAAAATATGGCATCCTTATTGAAAGATCTTGAACAATTAAAGTCAGCATATGATAAGATCAATATCGTATATACCTACAAAGAGTCAACCATGGAGGTAATTAACGGTGTTGCGGAAATTAAAGATAATAGCTCTACTTCCATTCAGATTACAGAACAAGATGTGATTGCTATCAAAACTATTACAGATTCAATCAGAACAAAAATCACTAGCTAATACCAAAAGGTATAAAATCTATGAAAAAAATAATTTTATTCGTTTCTCTCATGATGATTGTCGGGATCAGTTCTTCCGAATTGATCGGACAATGTAATTCTGATAACCTTAGCAATGCATGTATCCCCAAGCTTTCTGGTGGATTTAATTTTTTAAAAAGCTATAAAATCGATGGCGAGAATGGAGGTAAAGAGAAAGTTGAATATTCCTATGTCTTTACCAAGGGCACGCAATACATGATTAACATCTGTGCCGAAGGCCAGGCCACGGATGGAATTGTGGTCACACTCTTTGACTCGAGCCGCAACAAGGTAGCCACCAGCAAGATTAACGGGCAGTTTATCTCGGCTATTGCTTATCCCTGCAACGCGACAGGCATCTACTACATCCAATATACTTTCGATGGATCTGCCGCACACTGTGGGGGCAGCGCATTGGGCTTTAAGCGATAAGGTCAACCTAAAAATTTCAAAAAGGCTTCGACTTGTCGGAGCCTTTTTTATTCCGCCAAAATTCTACAACAATGATTGAACAACGAATTAGCATTAATTTCAAGGCACGTTATTATAAGCTAGGAGAAATTAATAAGGATACCCGTCAGATCTGGTTCGTGCTCCATGGCTATGGGCAATTGGCTCAATATTTCTTAAAGAAATTCAATTCTTTAGAAGCTAAAAATATTTGCGTCATCGCCCCGGAAGGTCTCTCCCGATTTTATCTGGAGGATGTAAATTCCAGAAGCCAGGGAGGCAGCAATCGGGTTGGCGCTACGTGGATGACCAAGGAAGATCGTCTTACAGACATCGAAAATTATGTTACCTACCTCAATTCAATTTATCAAAGCGAAATAGATGGGCTTAAGTCTATCCCGCCAGTAACACTCCTCGGTTTTTCGCAAGGGGTAGCTACCCTTGCTCGTTGGGCACTGCACGGATCTGTCCAATTCCAACGAATGATACTTTGGGCGGGGATACTCCCACCCGATATGGACTTTGAACTTGGCAAAGATAAAGTCAGGGGTAAAGAAGTGATTCAAATTTACGGCAAGCAAGATCCTTTCATCAACCAAGACCGACTCGAAGAAATGAAGAACTTATGCGATCAACTGGAAATCATACCTCAAATCATTGAGTATGACGGGAAGCATGAGATCGATGAAAGCGTGCTTGGGCAAATTAATTAGACGCTATTTTACACTAATACAAGCTATCTGATAGCCAGCGGTTCAGTCAGCAACAGGTGTGCACTAATCAGAACCAAGTGCGGCCCTGCCTTGAGCAAGGTCTCGCCAATCCACATCGATGATGAATCGATCAGGAACCAAGAAAGGCTAATTCGGAACAAGTACAGACTTATCCGGAGCGGATGAGCACAAATCCTTAACAAGTACGCTCCGGTCAGCAACGAAGGAGCTCCAATCGGCAGCAAGCATGAATGAATCCGGAGCTTATACTCTCCGGCTGTCTACAAGGCTGAACCAATCCGGAACAAGTTGGCGCTAAACCGCTACTGTTTAGTCTTAGCTAAAAATATTTTTATTACGTATAGCAAAATAGTGTCAAAAAATGAATACAAACGTGCCAATGCCTTTCGGGTTTCATCACTCGTAAAATATATAGTTTATAAAATAGTTGAAAAATAGACAACACGCCATGGGCTGCAGCGTGTAGTAGCACATAACAATTAATGTTATGTCACATGTTAAAAATGTGCAAGCCTTTGGGAAGCTCACGGGCATCTGCACCGGGTATGGAGGAACTTATAACCCCGGACAACAAAACCTCCAGGCGAATGCGATGGCCGACCTGTTGAACATTGCTCAACAAATGATGGAAGAAGTGAACGAGGCGCAAACCCACTACGACTATGCCACCAACAACCGGGTGGTCGGTTTTAGAGGAGTACGAAAACTTAGTTCGCGTATCTGTACACTGCTGAGGTCCTGCGGAGCGCATCCCCTCACCGTAAAGGATGCTTTGGCAAGCAACCGAAAACTGTGGGGCGTAAAGCGAACTCCCTTACCGGAAGTGAAGGTGGGTGAGGAAAGACCAAAAACTGCTGCCACCAACGGTAATGATTTCGCCAGTCTGGCGCAACACTTTGCCCGATTGGTAGAGACTGTCTCTGCCGAAGCCAAGTACAAGCCTAACGAAACGGAACTGATAGTTGATGGCCTGAAGCAAAGGCTGGCAGAACTTCGGAGCCTGAACGATGCGGTAACGCAAGCCGAGATTGCTCTCACTCAGGCACGCAGAAAACGCAATGCCTTGTACTATGCTGACGAAGGCAACTTGTTTTCTACCGCCATTGCTGCCAAGCAATATGTGCGGGGGGTGTTTGGCTACAATAGCAGTCAGCATCAGGAAGTAAAACGAGTTCGTTTCGCTAAACCCAAACTGTAATGGTGTCCATCACTCATTGAAAACCTCCGTGGTCAGACTGCGGAGATTTTTTTATGTTGTTGGGCGTTCTCCCTTTACCTGTCGCCATTGCCAGCGAAAATGACTTAGGGCGTAAGAACCTCTCCTCGCCTTTCGCTTTTGCGAGGACCAGCTGGGGCTTGTGAAATGGAGCGAAGCAATCTCCTTCGTACGAGGGGTTTGCTTCTCCCGATAAAAAATCGGGATCGCAAAGACGTATAGTGTTGAGACGATCTCTTCGTCCCATTTTCCATCTCGGGTACGCGCGAATGATTTAATAGTGTAGGAACTCTCCCCAACTTTTGCTTCCTCAACCCTGCATCACAGGCTCAGCTTCAAGTTTAGTAGTTTTTTCTTGAGAGCTCTCTTCGGCCTATCGCTTTTGCGAGCACCTGCGGTTGGCTTGCGCAATGGAGCGAAGCAATCTCCTTCGTACTTGGAGATCGCTTCGTCCTGCCCCACTTGCCATCACGGATACTCGCGAATGACGTATAGTGGTTGGGAACTCTCTTCGGCCTATCGCTTTTGCATTGGGGTTAGAAGGTTTGCTTCGGCCTCTTTATGTAATTTCCTTGTTTAAGCCTCTCTTTTCACCACCGTTGCACTCGCCTGTGCCGCTGGAAAAACAACGAGGTCAGTAACAACAACGTGCGAAGGGCGGGTAAGCGAGAACAAAATCAAGTCAGCAATGTCTTCTCCTTTTAAGGGCTGCAAACCTTTATAGGCTGCCCATCTAGCGCAAGTCTTGAGTAGAGCGATGGATTGTGTGAGACTTGGCTTTGGTAATGTAAAGATTCGCAAAGCAAAAAGTGAAATTGCGTGTATGAAAATCCCAGTAAGGGAAGGATTTTTGGAAAGAGTCGAGGATTGGATATATCGCAGTGGCAGAGATTATTATTCTAAAAGAAATGGATTAGTGGAGTTGCGTTATGCGTTTAACTTAAGGCACAAGCCCCCTCATGCCATAATGCAAGCTATGACTTGGCCAGAGTGGGGACAATTTGGCTGACAAATAATTTATAACTAATTACCGCCAGTCCAAATTAAATATCTTGGACTTTTTATGGCCTTAAAATCCAAAAGAAATACCTGCCGTCAACCTAAGAGAGTTATTGTTTACATTGCCATTGGCCTTAGTAATGTCTGAAAAGCCATGTGTATAGCGGGCATCCAAAATAAAATACGTTTCAGCTGAAATCAGAAAGTTGAGACCAATTCCTCCCGTAACTCCAAAATCAAATCCATTAAAAATATTTTCATAAGAGTCAATGTCAACGCGATCATTGCTGCCAACCTTATTGGTGGCCCCGGTCAGGAATCCAAAAGAAGGGCCAACAAAAATATTTGGGCGAAAGTTACCCTCCTTGTTAAGGAAAAACCGGCCAATCACTGGCACTTCAATATAATTAAGCGTTTGTTTTGTGTCACTCGATTTGAACGAAGCCCCTTTTTGTGAGTAGAGTAGCTTTGTCGTGACTGCAAATGTATTTAAGATGCTGTAGGTAATGAAAAGTCCACCGATGGCACCCGACTTGAAATCATTCGTACTTGCATCCTTGCCATACTTAGAGAAACTTACGCCTGCTTCAGGACCTATACTCCATATTTTATTTTGAGCCTTTATCTCGAAGGACATTGTCAGGGTGAAAGCTACCAGGGTTGCTATTACAATATTTTGTTTTTTCATGGCTGTTTGTTTAAGAGTGCTCCGCAATAATTGCTCCCGCTTAAACAAGTGGTGTGAATTTAAAAAAATGAAGGAATCCAGACGCATTGGGGCAAGCTGTCCCTATTTAGTTGTGTACTATTATCCCCAGAGACTCCGTTGAATACCCACTTTTAAGTAAAGGCGAGTTGACTCGGCACTACACACAAAAATGAATCGTGCTAAAAAACAAGCAAGTCTTACCCCTCTCTTTTCACCACCGTTGCGCTCGCCTGTGAAGTTGGAAAAACAACAAGATCAGCAACCACAACATGGGAAGGACGGGTGAGTGAGAATAAAATCAAATCGGCTATATCTTCCCCCGTTAAGGGTTGCAAACCTTTATAGGCAGCCGCTGCCTTTTCCTGATCTCCTTTATAACGAACTAATGAAAATTC
>JANNRV010000104.1:0-6446 GCA_031401775.1 Bacteroidia bacterium
AGGTTGTACTTGTATAGCCTGGTAGTCTTGTATCTCAAGGACATGGTCGTCGGACCCATACACAATTCCCACGTCTCCACTTCTGTGTTCGCTCCTCAGTTCATATATGCTTCCCGGCAACTCCCAGATACCATACGTGACGAGATCAAGAAGGATGTGAACCGCTGATCGTGCGTAATTTGGCTGTTTTGCAAGTTCAATGCGATATCTAGAGAGTCGCTTGCCTGCACCCAACGGTTCACTAGTAGAAGGAGTTCCGAGCTGGCGTTCAACTTCTTGCTCCGAGGTTCCGACTCCAAGGGCCTCAAGATTTGTTCCTGGCTGTCCCTTTCCTGCCAGATACACGGCGCAGCCTGTACAGGCTGCAAGGACATAGGCTGCTAGTAGGGTCATTGTCCAAGTCTTGGCGATCATGTTTCCACTCCCTTCTGCTAGAGAGGTCCGCAAACCATGCAGCGGAAGATTGACTCGCATTATTTGCCCGAGCTAGAGATCGGGCCACCTGCTGCCCCTTGGACTAACTTGGGCTTGAGAAGGTCCAGCTGCTCTTTGAAATTTGCGGCCAGCATATGGAGTGCCTCCTTGAACCCATTTTCACTGTCATTTCTCAAATTCTGGCTTTGATTCATCGGTGTGGAGTAATGGTATACCCCGCTTTGACCCGTTGCTCGCAGAAGGGGTTTCTGAGTTGGAATGTGATACAGGGCCGCATCCATCATCGTGTTCGTGTCGTTTTTTTCTCCGGGCACAAAGTACCAACCGATTCCTGTCCAATACAGCAGCGAGACAAGCCCTTTATCGGTGAACTGGAGCTGGTCATAGGACACAAGACCGATGACATCTACTCCAGTCATTGCACGAATTTGATCTAAGTTCGCAAAGCTGCCCCCGATCTTCAGATAGGTCGAAGGGATCTCTTCGATTTCTGCAAAGATTGGATATTGGCGAAGCTGCGCGGTCAATTCTCGCATCATTTCCATTTTGAACTTCTCGGTCAATGGCTCGATTTTGGTATCCCCTCCGTTTGTAATTGTTCTTGATTCGGGCACAAAAGCAATACCGAGTGTAATCGGACGCGGCGTATTCGCTAGAGACGTCTTGGAGATTGCCTTGGAGACTTCCACCGGCTGCGTCTCGCCTGGATAGAGATACGTCAGAACGTTACTCGTCCGTTGAGTCGTGTAGTGCCCACAGCCGGACAGTGGAACGACTCCCAGGCAGATGGCGCCAAGTAATACAAAATTCTTCATACCGTTGCTTTTCATGATAAACCTCCTTTTGACAACTCAAAGTTTCGCCAACGTCCGCGCATGGGGCACCGCCTTGAGCGCGCTCAGTTCAGGTTCACTATGTTGCCTGAGCAAGGAACGCGCCGAGGATGGTCCGGCTTGGCGGTTTCGTCGAAACGTGTGGTAGAAGGGACTTTGCGCGAGTGGCTGGACCGGTAGGCATCCACGGTGGCGGGATCGTCAAGCCCGCACTGTGAACGGCGGTTCAGAGCACCTGAACGACCGTTCTCAATGGAGACGAGTCGAAGTCCAAACCATGGTCGCGAACATGCGATGTGGAAACAGCATTGTTACACTCTTGTGTCTGATAAGTTTTTTTCGGGTTCGTCTAGAACGGCAGTGGCGGCGTGATTGCCTGGGGAGATCATTTCACAGCGAGGCCTCACTTGAACAGGAAACGGTTCCTGGAACTGTTTCCTCTACCGGGCTGATATCTTTGACCACATCGAACGGTGCCGCAATCCTCGACAGCAGCGGAGACTAGACATGCGGCAACAGACAGAACGACTCTTCACTCAACCGTCCGTGATCTCGGGGTAGAACCCGTCTGATCCACTAAGGTGCTGCAATGCTTTTTGATGCCTTCCCACTGCCAAGAAAATGGGAGCCATTCCGATTAATCCAAGAGAGAGCGCATCGTGTGTGATTTCATACACCTGCCAACCCACAACGGTGGCTTGTATTTGAGTAGCAATCACCACGCATGTGCGCGCTAAAATAAAACGTCTGAAATCTTTTATTTGAAGAGAGGCGTACGGATCGATTTTAGAAGAATTTTTTTCGTCCGGCATGTTAACCCAATAACGTTTTCTCGATGGCTTCAATAGACGTTTTCCTGCGCTGCTCGCGTTCGCCTTTTATTTCTACAAAAGGTGTCGATTGATTTTTCATTTCATTTAAATAAAGCTGGTAAAGTTCTTCGCGCCTGGTAGGATGTTCGCGTTGAGGATCATCCTGCCACGGAAGGTCAACATTCGTTAATAAGTACAGATCATATTTTCGTGTTGCAATAGTGTCGAGAATTTCCTGATCGCATGAACCAAACCTAAACTCACTCCAGATTTTAATTACATATAAGTTTGTATCACAAACGATAAACCGATTGCTGTCAATTAAGTTCTCATCTTCTAGACGCAATTGGCCATGTGCAATTTTTAATAAATCAGCTTCTATGTATGGATGGACTAACCGATCAATGTAGGCACGTGCATATTCGGGAACATATTCAGTCTTGAAATGTTCCGCCAGAAACTTGGAAAGCTCTGATTTGCCGGTACACTCGGGGCCAATAACAGCCACTTTTTTTATTTGGGGTCGCTCAAACGCATTCATTCACCGAAAATCGTTTATATTTTTCTAAAAGTCGAGTGATCGTTATCTTTCCCAAAAATAAAGAAGGTGAATAGAAGAAAAGCCATACAGCAAATTGGATTTGGAGTTTCAGCAGGATTTATTTTGCCTTCGTGGTTAAGTTCATGCAAAGACTTTGATCCGAAACCTGCCATTCAGTATGATGGTATTGTTGCCATCATTGGAGCAGGTGCTGCCGGTTTGTATGCGGCTGATATTTTACAAGCGAAAGGAATTAAAGTTAAGGTATTCGAAGCATCAGGTCGTGTTGGTGGGAGAATAAAAAATTTGCGTCAAAATGATTTGGCAACGGATGCGCTTTTATTTGATCCAACCAATTTCCCAAATAATGATTTTCCTACTGAATTAGGTGCTGAGCGAATTATGGGAAGTGATTCCGTGTGGGCAAAAATTGTTAATGAATTAAAAATTCCAACCGTTCAATCCAGTACATTAGGCACGGACAATTATTTTTTGGATGATGCTTTCGCGGAAGGGGCAACCGCTAGTGTTGATGCTGACTTTATTGCAGCGAAAAATTTTGTGGATCAACTTGCTTCGTATTCAGGAGGGAATGTATCTGTGCAACAAGCGATTCAAAATCAATCCATCAATGCGCGCGTGCATGCCATTTTAAATTCATGGTTAGGTAATTCAAGCGGAACATCAAATGAAAGACTGGGTATTACTGCCTTAAGTGAGGCAGCATCATTACGTACAAGAAATGCTACTCAGCTTACGTTAAAACAAAATCCAATGGAAGATGCACTTACCTCGCGATTCAGTGCTATTGTTCCTAATGTTGAATTGAACACCGTAATTCAGAGTGTAAATTATACGGCTGAAAAAATTCTACTGACAGGTTTGCAAAATGGTGAGCCATTCTCTCAGGAAGTAGATAAAGTGATTGTGACTGTTCCGATCGCTATTCTCAAAGCAAGTGATATTGTTTTTTCTCCGGGTCTTCCATCAGCAAAAACTACATCGCTTTCGCGGATGGGCATGGATGCATGCATTCGATTGGTGTTTGAATATAAAGCAAACTTCTGGGGAGCATCTTCCGGTTTTTTATATGGTGGAACGCAAGCACCAGAATATTTTAATACTGGTATTGGAAGAAGCCAGTATACCAAAACGATGAACATCACCATTGCCGGATCAAAAGCAGAACAACTTTCTGCTCTTGGCAGTGGAATGATTCCGGTTGTTCTCGAGGAGTTGGATTCGATCTTTAGTGGAAAAGCGACACAGAATATTCGAAGAGATGATGACAACAACATGGTCACCATAATTCAAGATTGGACGAAGGAGCCGTTTATAAAAGGTGGAGCGTCATACATAAAATCAGGAGGCACAAATCAAGATCGCATAAATCTCACAGAACCGGTAAGTGAAAAGCTTTTCTTTGCCGGAGAAGCCACCGATGTAAGCGGTGATGCCGGAAAAATTAACGGGGCTTTACTTTCCGCAGAGCGTGTCGCGCAAGAAGTCATTGACACCATTATTTGAGTTATCAGCCAGGTATTTATTGATAACACGTTTGTAATCTAAAAAATTTCGCACTACCATTTAAGGGAAAAACCCGAGTTGGCAGTCTTATATATGGAAACGTTATAAGCATGGAAAATTCAGAAATTGTAATGTGGCGTGAAAATGGAAGAAGCGGAGCTAAAATATTGAAGAAGGATTATGAAGCAGTGAGCTCCTTCATTTTTTCACTTTTGCAGGAAAAAGAGACCATTGAAATACAGCAACTAATAGAAGAGGCACGAAACACATTATCGTTAACGCTTGGACGGGATTACTCATGGTGCTTACTTCAGGTAAAGCAAGATCTGGAAGCAAAAGGTCTTATAAAAGTTACCGTTCAGCCGAACAGAATGCAGTTTATTAAAGCGACAAGGAAAGGCCTGCGCACCGAAATCCCGGTATTATAAAAATCTCGATTATTATTTGATTGGAGTCTATAATTTCTCATCTCTATTTCCAATTCTGGATAAAAGAATGAACTGCGATTTTTAGGATTTGTGAATTGAATGTAGGCGAGTTGACCTAACATTGCATCTTTGCTTTATCATTATAAAGCAAAAGACTTTTACATTAACTCAATATTTATGGAATACTATGCACTTCACCCATCAGGTCCAAAACTTTCTCGCATCATAAGCGGTGCCTGGCGCTGGAATTTACCCGAAACAGAGATTAAAAAATTAATTGATGCTTCGCTTTCGGTTGGCATCACCACATTCGATCATGCCGACATTTATGGAGATCACATCAACGAAGAAATTTTCGGAAACGTATTGAAGAAAAATCCTTCGCTACGCAATCAAATGGAGTTGGTAACGAAGTGTGGTATCAAATTCAAATCAGCGAAGCGTCCAAATACCTGGGTGAAACATTATGACACTTCGAAAGAACACATTCTATGGGCAGCAGAGAATTCTTTGAAGATGTTGAATACCGATCATATCGATTTGTTGTTGATTCATCGTCCTGATCCATTATTAAATCCGACAGAAGTAGCTGAGGCTTTTGGTTTGTTGAAGCAAAGTGGAAAGGTGTTGAACTTTGGTGTTTCCAATTTTACACCAACGCAGTTTGAAATGTTGCAATCCTACATGTCGTTTCCACTCGTCACCAACCAGCTTGAAATTTCATTGTCATGTATCGATCCTTTGTTTGATGGAGGTGTAGATGTATTGATGAAACACAAAGTCTCTCCTATGGCTTGGTCGCCTTTGGGTGGAGGTAAGTTGGTGAGTGAGAATAAGGGAGAATTATTCTCGAAGACTTTGCAATATGGTGCAACCGAATCGCAGCTTTCGCTAGCGTGGTTACTGAGGCATCCATCGAAAATTTTTCCGGTAATCGGAACCACCAAACCCGAACGCATCATTGAAAGTGCAAAAGCAGTTGATATTAAAATGGATATGCAGGATTGGTTTGAAATGTTGAAGGTTGTTATGGGTAAAGAGTTGCCTTAATGAAACTGAATTTCTTCTTATCTTTATTGAAATGAAATCCCTGATTGAATCACCACCCAGAACAATCATGGAGGTTTATAAAAACCTTCAGGAAGGCACGTTGGCAGAATTAATTGAAAACGTTATTTATATGTCACCATCACCCGTAGTAAATCATCAGCGAGTTCTGCAATTGATTTTCAGAAGATTGAGTGAAGCAGTCGAAGATCCTGGAAAAGGTGAAGTTTTTGTTTCCGCTTTTGACGTTTACCTTGATGAATCTTCAAATGCAGTTCAGCCAGATGTATTGGTTATCCTCAAGGGGAATACAGGCCAACTAAATCCAAATGGACATTTTCATGGCGTGCCGGATTTCATTGTAGAGGTTCTTTCACCAGGAAACAAAGAGTATGATTTGGTGAAGAAAAAAGAATTGTATGAGCGCTTTGGTGTAAAAGAGTATTGGGTAGTCGATCCCCAAACAAAACACGTTAGAGGATTCCATTTGAGCGATAAGACCTACCAATTGTTATTTGAAGGAAAGGGTAATATTCAATCAGTCTTGCTGAACTTCAGCTTTAGCTTCTAGAAACGGAATTTTATTCACGACTATTTTATTTTTTAGTTGTACAGCAACTTAATGCCGTTCATTTTTGTATCCTTCTATAGATTATTCAGGCATGGCCAAAGCAACAGCAGTGAAGAAAGTTACAGACCAGACTGGTCATGATTATATTGAAGTGATTGGTGCCCGAGAGCACACCCTCAAAAACATCAGCGTTAAGTTTCCGCGAAACAAGCTCGTGGTAATTACTGGCATCAGCGGAAGCGGACAGTCCTC
>JANNRV010000105.1:0-7542 GCA_031401775.1 Bacteroidia bacterium
GACCGGAAGATCAATTGGGACGTGAAGGCAGGCAAGGGCCAGAGCGGCGCAAGCACGACGCTCAAGGATGTCCCGCTCATCGAGTTCGACCACTGCGATCGCTGCCGCCTCGTCTGGTTCGACCGGGGCGAGCACGAGGCTGCCGAGGGGCGTCTGCCTTCGCCGCCGCCGCCGGACCCCGTCCACGACGGGCGGTCTGCCCGCGTCGTCTACGGAGGGGGGGCATCCGACCGGGACTCCTTCGAGTCCTCCGAGCGCCTCCCCGACGGGAGCCTGGAGGACCTTCCCGCGCTCCTGGGGTTCGCGGTCCCCAAGGATGTGACGGCGGCGAGCCGCAGACCTGCTTCACGATCTTTTTAATATACTCACGCGTGTGAGAAAAATCCGGATCGGATCCATAATCGCAAAGTGAAAAACCGATCGCAGGGGTTCCTTCAATAGCCCCCTCAATGGCCGCGGACATTGTTCCTGAGTATAATACGCTGATGGAAGTATTGCTTCCGTGGTTGATACCGCTGACAATGATATCGGGTTCACGTTCATCTTTTAACACAAAGTGTCTGGCCATCTTTACACAATCCGCAGGTGTACCCGAGCACTCAAAGGCACGCACGCTATCAAATATCGAAGTTTCTTCCAATCGCAGGGTGTCCCCTACGGTTATCGCGTGACCCATCCCTGATTGCGGACTGTCGGGAGCTACCACGATAACATCACCCAACTCTTTCATCACCTCCACGAGGGTTTTTATCCCTTTGGAAGTGATCCCATCATCATTTGAAATCAAAATTAAAGACTTTGTCATTACTTAATTAGTTATGGAGAATAAATTGGTAGATTTCTCGCTCACGCTCGAAATGACTTTTTCCTGTATTGAATAACATCCATTAATTTTTAAAAAGCGAATTATAGTATCCTACTACTTTTGCAGCATGGTATTTATTGTCAGTCTTCAACTTATTGGATTTAATGAACTTCTCAACCTCCTCTCTTCTGTCATGTAATATATCCACCAAGCCTGTTTTTTTGTTTCCTAATTCTTCAATAGATCCATTCTCTTTCAAAAAGAAAAACTTATCTGCCATGACCAATTTTGAATAAGAGCCGTAGTAAAAAGAAGAAAATGTTCGGTACTCTAACGATTCACGACTCAATAAGGTAACTCTTCCCTCCTCCAAAAGTTCAAAAAATACGGGTGCTTTATATTGAGCTGAGGTTGTGTAAGGAAGCGAGTAAAATTGTCGGTAGCGTTTGACCGTGCCGTCAAAGATTTCAAAAAATACTACTTTGCGTGAAGTGAATGTTTCAATTCGTTTATCAGCCTCAAGTTGCAGAAGGTCTGTTTGCATATTGTACTTTACCTTCCCTTTAATTGTATCTCCAGACTCCAGGACCATTTTTCCTTCATGCCAATATTCGTAGGCAAATTCCTGAGCATAAATATTGAAACTCCCAAGAATAGTGAGTATAGAAACAAGTAGAATAAAACGCATCGAATTATTCAACTTCAAAAAATAACTATCCTCCGATATGATGCATTGCCGATAGTTCACTTACAGAATCAATGCTTTAAAATGTTGTGACCTAATTTATCCCGCTTTGTCATCAGGTACTTCTCATTATGTAGGTTGGGCTTGATTTCTATAGCAACATTTTCCACGATCTCCAACCCATATCCCATCAGCCCTACTCTCTTCTTTGGATTATTTGTAATCAATCGAATCTTACAAATACCTAAGTCATGAAGAATCTGTGCACCAATTCCATAATCGCGGTTGTCCATATCAAATCCCAATTGCAGGTTAGCCTCAACGGTATCCAATCCTTCTTCTTGCAATTTGTAAGCCTTTAGTTTGTTCAATAAGCCTATTCCCCTACCTTCTTGTTTCATATAAAGTACAACACCCGACCCGTTCTCTTCTACCATCTGCATAGCGCTATGCAATTGTGAACCACAATCGCATCGGCATGAGCCAAAAATATCTCCTGTAACACACGAAGAATGGACACGAACCAATACCGATTCGTTTTTCTTCCACGTGCCTTTAATCAATGCCATATGAACCTCACCGGTATTAATTTGTTCAAAAGCAGCAAGTTTAAAATCACCATAAGCAGTTGGCATATTTACATCTACATGCCTTTTGATCTGCTTTTCAGCATCCATGCGAAAGGCAATCAAATCTTTAATACTGACCAACTTCAACCCAAACCGATCCGCTACTTTTCGTAAATCAGGAAGACGCGCCATGCTGCCGTCTTCATTCATGATCTCTACCAACACACCTGCCGGACGAAACCCTGCGAGCCGCGCAAAATCGATGGCGGCTTCTGTGTGTCCTGCCCTTCTCAGTACTCCTTCCTTTTTTGCTCTGAGTGGAAAAATGTGTCCGGGTTTACCAAGCTCCTCGGGTTTAATTTCAGGATCGACTAGTGCTTTGATGGTTTTGAACCGGTCATGAGCAGAAATTCCTGTGGTACAACCGTGGCCAATCAAGTCCACTGAAACTGTAAACGGAGTTTCAAAGGCCGCAGTATTTTTCCCTACCATTAATTCAAGGCCTAGTTCTACGCAACGGTCTTCATTCAAAGGTGCACAGATCAACCCACGGCCATGCGTGGCCATGAAGTTGATGATCTCAGGGGTTACACTTTCGGCCGCACAAACAAAATCGCCTTCATTCTCGCGATCCTCATCGTCTACGACAACGATTACTTTCCCGTTTTTAATATCTTCAATAGCTTCGGCTATTGTATCCAGTTTTATTTTATCAACCATTCAAATTACTATTTATGCTTTTGTTATTTGCCCTGCCCTTCAGGGCAGGGTTTCCGTTTTCAACTGGCACAGGGCTTTAGCCCTTTCCATTAGTCTTCAAAATTATAGCTCTTTATAAACTCATCATACTCTTGCTGGAAAGTCTTTTTTGATGATGAATCTCCTGATTATCAATGTACCGATTTACTGCCTCCTATTGCGATTGGCTAACAGAAACCGCAAAGTAATCGTCCTGCCATCCAAATTTCTCGCTCCACGTCAGATTTCTATTACCCCAAAAGGAAGATTCACCCTTTACTAAATTCATTACTGTGGCAATATTTTGATCAGCAGACAAAGAAATCAAACAGTGCAGATGATCAAGCCATCCATTCACGTTAATCAAATGAATGTTTTTCAGGACTGCATATTCCTTGATGTGCAAACACAAGGCATCTTTATTTTTCTTATCCATTAGAGGTTTTCTATCCTTCGTGGCCCAAACTGCGTGAATCAATATTCTTATGAAAGGCATGGTTACAAATATTTACTTCATCAAGGGCTAAAGCCCTAAAAAACTTCTGATTCATCTCTAACCCCGCCCTGAAGGGCGGGGCTACTTATATTAGTACAAAACAACTTCTCATCGCTTGAGTTCCCAAACGCATTACTTAGATACCACAATTCCTAAAAGACCCGCAAGTTCAAGTTCGGCCTGCTTCAGCCCTGCTTGAGTTTTAAGACAATCACCCAATTTATCTAAATCACCACCTGCCTCCACCTTTTTCAATTCCTGAAGATTGTCCTCCATCATTTTTTGAACTACCCTAAACTTAAGGCGCAAAACATTGGAATATGCCATTTCATTAAGTATCTCAGGCTCCTTTGGAAAATAAATGTGGTACTTATCATTCCAATGTTTGCTTGTCTCATAGCGTGAGGTCACCAAATCGCTAACCATGTTCTTAATAGCTGCTGTCCCTTTCGAAATAAAAAAGTCGCTATTCACGAGTTCTCCCTTTGATAAACCTTCTTTGAACTTCTCATAGATGTCACGAAAAACAACATTCGTAAACTCTACATCCTCCAATTCGTGAATAAGAAAATCAGAAAGGCTCTGATTTTCACTCTCCGATTGTTTGGATTCTAAATTTTTATCGGCATAGTTTAAAAGCAAACGGATCGTTTCCCGTTCCTGATACTGCACTATGCTTTGTGAGTCAATCTTCGTTGGTGCAATAATCTCTTCAATCAGATTTTCAGGTGAAGGTGGTTCATCAACTTCTCGGAGCTTCTCTTTTTCTCGCTTTCTACGCTCTTGAATTAATATTTTATTTAACTCCGTAAGAAGGACTCCCTCCGAAATCCGTAGCAGGTTGCTCGTCTCCTGAATATAGACTGAACGTTTTACAGGATCCGGTATTAACGCAATGCTATTGACAATCTCCTTGATGGATTCTGCTTTTCGAATGGGATCACCGGCCGCCTCAGTGGCAAACAAGTCAGCCTTAAATGAAATAAAATCTTTCGCATTCTCCTTTATAAATTTGGCGAATGCCGTACTTCCTACTTTTCGTGAATAACTATCGGGATCTTCGCCATCCGGGAATAAAGCGACTCTTACATTAAGTCCGCCTTTCAAAATCAGATCGATTCCTCGCAACGCGGCTTTGATACCAGCTGCATCACCGTCAAAAAGAACAGTAACGTTTTCAGTAAATCTCCGGATGAGCTTGATTTGTTCTTCCGTAAGGGCAGTACCTGAAGAGGCAACTACGTTTTCTACATCGGACTGATGAAGTGAAATGACATCCGTATATCCCTCCACCAAAAAACAATTGTCATGCTGACGGATCGCATTCTTTGCCTGGTACAAGCCGTAGAGCACATCACTCTTATGGTAGATATCGGTCTCCGGTGAGTTGATGTATTTAGGCTGATTCTTATCTTTGCCCAGCATGCGCGCGCCAAAAGCGATGACCTTGCCTGAAATATTGTGAACCGGAAATATGACTCTTCCCCTGAAGCGATCATAGGTACTTCCATCTTCCTTCTTAACGACTAGTCCCGTTTTCTCGAGCAGCTCTTTATTATATCCTTTCGCTATGGCTTCGTTGCTGAAATGCTCCCATCCTTCTAATGCAAAACCCAATTCAAATTTCTGAATGATCTTATCGTTGAAGCCCCGCTCTTTAAAATAGCTAAGACCAATACTCCTTCCCTCCTCGTTATTGATAAGAATATCCTTATAATAATCTTTGGCAAAGTTCATGAGAATGTAGAGGCCCTCACGTTCGCTTTGCTGCGCAGCTACCTCATCCGATACCTGATCCTCCTTTATCTCAACACCGTATTTCTTGGCGAGGTAGCGAATAGCCTCCACATACGTTGCCTTCTCATGCTCCATGATAAAGGTGAAAGCATCTCCGCCTTTGCCACTGCTGAAATCTTTAAAAATTCCTTTGGCAGGAACTACATAAAAAGAGGGTGTCTTCTCGTTATTAAACGGACTTAGGGCTTTGAAATTCTGGCCGGACTTCTTTAGCGTGACAAAATCGCTGATCACGTCCACGATGTCAACGCGGCTCTTAACCTCCTCTATAGTGTCTCTTGAAATCATTCCAAAAACTGAACCCCAAAGATACCTTTTTTGCCGGATGATAGATGAGGACTAGTTGATGGCTATTTTTATTTAAAACTTCTGAACTTAACTCTAAAAGACATGTTTTTGTACTAGATGAAGTAGTGTTTGACTATCTATTAATGGCTTCTTTCATTTAAATTGCGTTACTTTTTAACTAACCTATGGCTTTTTCAAAATCAGATATACTCAAGGCTCTCTCGACTGTAAACGATCCCGACCTGAAGCGTGACCTGGTGACGCTCAATATGATCAAAGATGTTGAAGTGTCTGAACACAAAGTGAGCTTTACCGTAGTGCTCACCACACCAGCCTGCCCGCTGAAAGAAAAAATCAAAGGCGATTGTATCGAGGCCGTTGAAGCCGTGACTGGAAAGAGCGTAGAGCTGAACATTAAGATGACGTCATCAGTTACGTCAACAAGAGATAACACTCCCCTTCTTCCGGGAGTTAAAAATATTATCGCTATCGCTTCAGGTAAAGGTGGTGTAGGCAAGTCTACTGTCACGACCAATCTTGCTGTAGCGCTGGCACAAAGCGGAGCCAAAGTAGGCTTGATCGATGCTGACATCTACGGCCCTTCCATACCCGTCATGTTTAATTGTGAGCATGAACAACCCGAAGTAAAAGTGATTAATGGAAAAAATATTATTGTTCCTTTGATTCAATATGGAGTTAAACTTCTGTCGATTGGGTTTCTTACTCCGGCTGATAGTGCTGTGGTCTGGCGTGGTCCTATGGCCAGCTCTGCATTAAAACAATTCATCGGTGAAGCCGAGTGGGGAGATTTGGACTACCTGCTTATTGATCTTCCTCCCGGCACCAGTGATATTCATCTTACTCTTGTTCAAACGGTGCCTGTCACAGGTGCATTGATTGTCACTACGCCTCAGAAAGTAGCAGTAGCAGATGCCATGAAAGGAATGTCCATGTTCCGGCAGCCGCAAATTAATGTGCCCATCTTTGGGTTGGTGGAAAATATGGCCTACTTCATCCCTGAAGAACTGCCCAACAATAAGTACTATATCTTTGGTAAAGATGGTGGCAAGAACTTATCGGAAAAGTATGGTGTTCCTTTACTGGGTCAGATACCCTTGGTTCAAAGCATTCGCGAAAGCGGAGACAGTGGACTACCAGCCGTGATGAAAGAGGGAGTAACAGCCACTGCTTTTAAAGACCTGGCAGAATCGCTGGCACGCCAAATTGCGATAAGAAATGCTAACTTTGAGCAAACGAAGAAGGTTGAGATTAATGTGTAACTATGAGTAAAGCTGTTTTACAAAATCAGGAAATTACCGATCGCATTGAAGCTTCTCTGGATACCATCCGCCCCTATCTGGAAGCTGATGGAGGCAATGTCCGTATTTTAGAACTCACCACTGATCATATCTTAAAGCTTGAATTTCTTGGAAATTGCGGTAGTTGTCCGATGTCCACTATGACCTTCAAAGCAGGTGTAGAAGAAGCAATCAAAAGATCAGTACCCGAGATTAAATCCATTCTGGTGGTCAACCTGGCATCAGTTTAGGGTTACCCAATCCGCCTGATAGCAATTAATTCATGCATTTTGTCGTTAAACTATTGATGTTCCTCTCATTCTAATGGGCAATTAGCTTACGCGATTTATCTTTAGGCACTTTATGATCATTCTACCAAGGCCAACTCTTTCGTTTTTACTGACCTTGACCTTCTCCGGCTTGTTGTTTTTTACTGCCTATAGCCAGCAGCGGTGTGCTACTGTTGAATATGAGAAGAGCAGAAAGAAGCTTAATCCAAAACTGGAAGACGAACCCACATTTGAGAAATGGCTGAAGGATAAGTCAAGTATAAGAACTCAGGGAACACAAAGAACACAAGCCGCACCTTATAAAATTCCGGTCGTTGTACATGTGATCCATAATGGCGAGCCAATTGGAATAGGAGCAAACATTTCAGATGCGCAGATTCTCTCTCAGATAACAGTTTTGAATGAAGACTTTAAAAGACTGAATGCAGATGCATCACAAACACCTAATGAGTTTTTGGGGGTTGCCGGTAGTATTGATATAGAATTTGTAATGGCAAAGCAAGATCCTCTTGCCTCTGGAACAAATGGAATTGTGAGAGTTAACGGGAACCAGGCTTCATGGACTTATAGTGATAA
>JANNRV010000106.1:0-17549 GCA_031401775.1 Bacteroidia bacterium
TACAAATCCCAATATTTCTTAGGTGCATTGAAAGGAAGGTGAGGGCGATAATATCCTACCGATAAAAAGAAAGGTTTATTTCCGGGCTTTAATTTTTGAAGGGCTTTAATGGCGAGTGTTGTTTGCGCACCATCATAATAGGCATCATCATCGACCTCCACATTTTCTGTTGCGTTGGCTTTGATGTACCACAGGCCGTACTGATCGATTCTTGATTTTCCTTCATCAATCATTTTCTGTTTTTTCTTCTCAATGATCTTACGGTTCTCTTCTCCTGCATAGACGGCATCCGGATCAAAAGGAAATCCATTCACATGAAGTTCTTCCGTCCACGAGAGGCTATCTGGAAAAATGTTATGAAATGCTTTTCCTAAATTGACGGTGGTGTATCCATTATTTTTAAAGTGCTGTGGCAGCGTCACTACGGAAGGGACATTGGTCCTGAAATCTGTATTTAAATCCCATACTCTGAGCGAGTCGGGTCTTAGCCCTGTCATCAAACTGGCGCGGGATGGATTGCAAACTGCCTGCTGACAATAAGCACGCATAAACGTTACTCCGCGAGCAGCGATCTTATCAATGTTTGGAGTTTTGATTATGGTATTTCCATAGCACCCCAATTCAGGGCGCAGGTCATCCACCGGAATGAAGAGTATGTTAGGGCGATTAAGTTTAGACTGAGCCAAAGAGACTTGCTCAATAGTGAGCAATCCCATCAACCCCATCAAAAATGATTTAATCCTCATGTTTCCATTTTACTGTCTTGCTATCCTAAAAATAGGATTTCCATTTTGCTTTCCTACAAAAGTTCCAGATTGTGTGTAACCATCCTCCTCGGGTTGGAGTCAAAGGGAGAAATTTAAACTATGAAAAGATTTCTTTCGATCGCTATCCTCGTATTTGCCTTGTCCTCTATACAGGCTCAGCAAAAAACAAAGGTGATGGTGCTGGGCACCTATCACATGGGCAATCCCGGTCTGGACGCATTCAACATGCAGGCCGATGATGTGATGGTGCCCAAGCGTCAGAAAGAAATAGAAGATTTTGTCGCTTTGCTCGCTTCCTACAAGCCGACTAAAATTTGCCTCGAGTTTGGTCTTGAGCGTCAGCAAAAACTCGATGAGCTCTATTCTGCTTACTCCACTGGAAAAGCTGAATTGAGAAAAAATGAAACGGACCAGATTGGGCTCAGGTTGGCCAAGAGATTAGGTCATCGGAATGTTTATGCCATAGATGTCTCTGCTCCTTTTGATATGGACACGGTAGTGAAGGTGGCGCAAAAATATCAATTCACTGCTTTTCTTAACATGCTCGAAAAGATGCCCTCCTTCATGGAGGACGAAAACAAGAAACTTCATGAAAGTACCATCACCCAATTCTTTCAATACATTAATAGTGACAGCTATAATCTTATGTCTCACGGATTTTACCTGGACATGGCAGTGATTGGTAAGGATAACAACTATGCCGGAGCCGATCTGGTATCCGATTGGTACAAACGCAACTTAAGGATCTATCGTAACCTGATGGCCCTTAACCTTAAGCCGGAAGATCGCGTATTGATCATCTACGGAGCAGGTCATTCCAAAATCCTGCAAAACCTGGTGGAAGATTCTTCCACGTTACAGTTGGTAAAACTGAGTGAACTAAAGTAATCGTATTCAATTTTAAGCTTTCTTACTGAAGAGGCTCCCGCCACATCGGCCTCGACTAAAGGCGTTCCACGATAAAGCACTTCGCTTGCTCCACTTGCGTTTACATTCAATTGTATTGGGATTTTCCCTGACATGACTTGCTTCTTTTATTTATCCGGAAATTACCCCTACCCAATATTTTTTTCTTAAAACTCGATTCGATAACTCAAAATGGGCAACAACGGCAATTGATAGGCCGTTTTTACTTTGCCGGTTTGCGGATCGAAGTAACTTCCATACACATTCTTACGATTGGATACATTCTGGATATCCAACGCAAGCGTGCTCGTCATTCTCGCTCTGTTTCTCTTGACACTAAAGCGCAAGTCGGTACGAAAATAGTCAGGTAGCTTTTCGGAGTAGGCCTCACTTTCAATGTACTTTGTTTCCCCTTCCAGAATAGAACGGTTGTAGTCAATGGGTGTCGTGCGAAATCCACCACTGTATAATGTGCGCAAGTTGATTCCATAGGTTCGGTTCTTTGAACCTTCCGGATGAAACTCTTTGCCTGCGGTAAAGCTGAAGGCGTAATTTCCATTGTACCGTGAATTGCGCAATACGCCATCCAGGGCTTTGTACTTTGAATCATACAAGGAAGAGGATAAAAGAAAATATAGATTGTTGTGCGTAAACTGCTCCAATGTTAACTCTACACCATAGTTGCGTCCGGTACCTTTGTTGACCAAGGGATCCGTAATGTATCCATCTTCGTTGTTCGTCACAGCTTGTGGAAGGGATGGATCTGCGTAAACGGCTATGTTATATAATTGCTGATAATATGTTTCTGCTTTTATGCGTAGGTATTTTGTCAGCGATTGATCATAAGCCAAAACTACATGATGTGCTTTGTTGAAGCTCAGATTTTTATTGGGCTGATCCACGGTTCCGTTTGCCAACGTGCGCTGGGCTTCATAGATACCAACCGACTGCATCTGACTGTGCAACCCATAGCCTAGACTAAGCGATTGTCTTTCGGTTAATTCATACTTAACAGAAGCCCTTGGTTCAATAGAAGAAGTGCTATTGTCAAACAAATGAAGCATGTGAATTCCGGAATTCAAGGTTAGCTTTTCAGTAGCTCTGAAATTCCATTGTGCAAACAATTGAGCCGTGGTCGCATCACCCTCGGCATTGAGGTTTTCCTCTACCTGGTTGGTTACATTGTTAAGATCTTGCTGGCGGAGAGTATAAAAGAATTCATTAAAATAGACACCGGAGCGAATACTGTGTTTGGGATTGAATTTGTGATTCAGTACCGAACTGGCTGTTATCTTCTTATTGATGTAGTTCTGCTTGTAATCAAAGCGTGGAATATAACTATCATCGAGTTTGTCCTGTTCATAGCCATTATCATTGCCCGACATCACCAGGGAAGATTGTAGATAGGTGTTGGGATTTATGGTTATGGAATGCTTTATCCCCAAGGCTCCGGTGTTGGAGAAATACGTAGCGTTGTACCGGTCAAAATCATCTTCCCACTTTGAAGAATCTTTCTTCGCCAGTGAAGTCTGACTGCTCAATCCGCCAAAGCCGAATAATGAAAAGCTACCTGCTTTTTTTGTAGGTAAATAAAAATTATAGGACAGATCCTGAAAATCAGTGGCTGCATCACCTAGGGGTACCCCCAATTTTGTCAGCACAGAAAGCGTGGAATAACGATAGTTAATGAGGTAGGATCCTCTGTAATTTTTTGAGAAAGGACCTTCGGCCGCTACATCCATACCGAGAAATCCTGCTTGCACCGTGTACTCACGTTTTTCATTATTGCCTTTGCGCAAATTCAAATCAAAGACCCCTGCCAAGGCATTACCATACTCAGCCGGAAATGCGCCAGTAAGAAAATCAGAATTGGTCAACAACTGAGAACTTAGGATCGATATCCCTCCTCCGGAGTTTGCCACATTGGCAAAGTGATTGGGATTAGGAATGTCCACTCCTTCCATTCGCCAGATCAATCCGAAAGGAGAATTACCTCGAATTGAAATGGAGTTATTGCCATCGCTGGTCTGTACTACGCCTGCATAAGAAGCCACCATGCGGGCAGGGTCATTGACTGCAGCTGCGAATTTACGCGTCTCTTCCACTGAGAAAGTACGTGCACTGACGGTGGCCATGTCATTCAAGGGCTTGTTCTTTTCAATCTCGGATGTTACTACTACGGCTTCCATTAGGGTGATGTCCTCTTCAATCGGTATGGTCAACACCACTTCTTTGCCCGAGTTCACAATAATATTAGGTAGATTAATTTCCTTGTATCCGATGAAAGAAACTTTGATGGAATGACTTCCCACGGGCACTTGGTCGAGTTTGAAGTTACCCTCCGGATCGGTGGTTGTGCCCATTAAAGGCTCTGAGTTTAATAGGATGATGGTTGCTCCCGGTAGCGGTGACTTGGATATTTTGTCCATCACCGAACCGCGAATAGTTTGGGTTAATGATTGTGCAAAAAGAATCGGGCCTGAAAGAAGAAAAAGTGCAAAAACAAGAATTGAAATTTTACTGCGTGTCATAAAAGCGTTTGGTTACGTGCTTATGACAACCCAGGTCAGGTTAACCCCTATTCCAACGCTTTCTTTTTATAAAAACCGTAAGCCCACTTTCCCACCCCACCACATTTTAAGATTCACATCGTTGCTGTAATTATGCTCAGTGATGATCTTGGGGGTGAATTCAGTAAACAAGACAGGATAATCAGTGTAGGTATTTTTAGTCAAATATCCGTTGAGGGTCGCGCCTAATAGGAGTGACATTTTTTTGGTCAGTTTCATATCGAAGCCCACATACAGTTTGTTCAGTAGACTAAGTTCATTGGTAAAGCTGCCCTTATTCACATGATCTGCCGACAAGTCAATATTTAAATCCAACCAACGAGTCAGTCGCGGTGCGGTTCCCAGTCCGTATCCAAACGACCAAACCGTTTCATTTGTCCCTGTAGTTGATTCAGGCTTCAAACCAGCGTGCAGAATATTATAAAACCGTTGAACACCCGTTCTGAAAGCGAGATTGGTATAAAAAATTTCATCTGCTGCGACTTCAATTTTATGATAGCCATGGTTTACAAAACTTAGCAGGCCGATGGGCACACTGCCTAAGGTATCGGCATAATTAAAAAGTCCGATTTGCGTTCCCCTGACTTTTCGGGCATAGTTAAAGAAGGCTGACAATTGAGAACCATGAATGTTCTTGGTGGCGATATTGGAAAAGCCTGAAATTTGTGATCCGGTGTAATCTCCAACCTGCACATTGCCAAAACCTGCCACCTGGACACCTTGCGATTTGCCATTTGCGAAATTGGCAAAACCTGCCACAAGCACTCCGTCAGCCGATTTTATGTTCGCATTGGCAAAGCCTGCAATTTGCACTCCACGTGCTTCGCCCAGATTGGTATTGGCAAACCCTGCTAACTGAACCGCTTTTGTTTCTCCCTGATTCGCATTGAAAAAACCTGCCGCCTGAATGCCATACACATTTCCCCCTACCAGGTTTCCAAACCCAGCGATCTGAAGAAAACTGACGTCACCTCGATCCGTATTGAAGAAAAATCCAAGCTCAATCTTCCTTGTACCTAAAGAATAACCTCCAAAAATATTAATGGAGTAATCGTTGATCACGTTTCCGCTGAGTCGCCCATTCGACCCAACAAATGGGAGAAGTGAAATCTGCACCTCGCTATAAAGTGTATCGTGGATATTCTGAACATTGACTTCCGATTCGTAGGGGAACTCTAATTTTTCATCTTGCTTCACCGAGTCTGTTTTGATAGAGGCCGTTACTTTCACGCTGTCTTCACCAACAGGATCAATGGCAATGTTGATGTATTGATTCCCCGGAGCTGTTACCATCACCAGCGTATCTTTATAGTTTCGCTTGCTTACCGATAAAGAAACTGTTTCCTCTTTCTTATCCAACTTGATCTTGTAGTAACCAAATTCATTCGTGACTGCAGACGCCAGCGTAGATTTCTCATACACACTCACATCGGCCACACGCTCGCCTGAAGTTTTATCTTCCACATAACCACTAATAATAAATATGGCAGTTGTTGAAGAAGTCTTTACAGGCGGAGCTTTGCCTAAGATCAGATGACTGCTCTTTTCCTTATAGTTAATAGTGCCTTTAAAAATTTCATTTAAAATTTCTCGCACGGGTTTGCTCTTCGCGTCAATTGATATTTCCTGATTGCCATCGATCAGGGCGGAGTTGTAGGAAAAGGAAAAGCCACCTTGCTGCGAAATTCGAGTCAGCACAGTAGATAGTTTTTCCTGGTTAACATGAATAGTAATCTTCCTCTCGAGAATAGGAACAGGCTTGCTTTGTCCGAGCGACTTTGCCACAACAGCGATTAATAAAACAAGAGCGTAAAGAATTCTCATTACAAGTGCAGTTGTTTATTGGCAGCCGGTACCGTCCAATATAATTTCATCCTTATGGCGAGTCACTTTTAGGTTGAGTGTCTCCGCGAGAATTTCCACTACCAGATCAAGATTGTCATTGTTGAAGTTGACCGTAACATGGCAATTGCTCAACGCCTTGTTGGCGAGCGTGATTTTTGAATCATAGATATTGTTGAGCATCTCCATCACACTTTGCAAATCGGTATTGTTAAAGCTGAATACTTTGGTTTTATATGCCAGGCCGTTCGTATCGATTTTCTCAACTTTTGAAAAAGCTTTCAATGACTTATCATAAAAACCTTTCTCACCTGCTTTTAGTAGAATTCCGTCATCGGTGAGTGTATAAATTTGAACCTCTCCGGTTTCTACAATCACCTCCACGTTATTACTTTCCGGATACGCCTTTACATTGAAAGTGGTTCCCAAATCTCTGATCATCACCTCTTCGGTCTCAATGATGAACGGCTTCTCTTCTTCATGCTTTACATCAAAGAAGGCTTCACCTTTCAATTTAACTTTGCGTGTCTTCTTGCGTGGGTTGTACTCGTAGCTGATCTGACTTTTCTTGTTCAGGAAGGCTGTACTTCCATCCGGCAACGTATCCTGAATGGTAGTCTTGTCCGAAACAATGGCTATAGTTTCAATTTCTGGAGTCAGGTACCGATAGGCAAATATGCCGAACGTAACGAAGATCATTATTCCGGCAGCAATTCTCAGTACTGACCAATATTCGTTATCAAGCACTCCAATTCGTCTCGTTCTGGTTCCATTCAATTTTCCTTTTACCTTCCTCCAGGCTGCATCGGTATCAAACTGTTGTTGAATTGCATTCGAGGCGGCTTTATCAAAGATGGTTTTAACCTGATCAAAGTACTTCTGGTTGGACTCATTGGCGCGTTGCCATGCCTCCACTTCTTCCCGCTCACGCACGGTAGCTTCTCCGGCCAGTAGTTTGCCGATCAGATCATCCATATGTTCCATTCCATCCACCATCACACGATATAGTCTTTCATAAAAATCAAGAACAGGGGAAGGTAATCCTTAAGCTGAACCCTCATCATCTTCAATGCTTTGCCCATTTGGTTTTCTACTGTCTTTACTGAAATGCTTAGTTGATCCGCTATCTCCTGGTACTTCAGTTCTTCAAAACGGCTCAATTGAAATACGAGCCTGCATTGCTCCGGTAGCGCCTGCATGGCCGTGTAAATTTTCTGTTCCAGTTCCGTAGCCACTACATTTTGTGCCACCGATTCATGCATTGGTTCTCCTCCTGCCATTTCATAGGTGGCGTGTTGTTGCTTTACTTTTTCGTGTTTGATCACATTGAGGCACGCATTTCTCACCATGCGGTAGAGGTACGATTTAAAGGAAGTCTGAATACTGATCTCGCTTCGCTTCTCCCACACAGAAATAAAAGAAGCTTGTACCACCTCCTCGGCTTCATCCTTGTCTGTCAAAAAGGAGTAAGCGTAGTTGCAAAGTGGCTGGTAGTAGGTCTTAAAAATCATCTCAAAAGCAGTTTCCTTACCCTCCGTTAGCGCTACATATAAGTTTTGCTCCAGTAAATCCACCTGCTTTTGGTTATTTGCCAGTGCAATTTACGGTTTTAGGGCTCCAGGGTTATGACAACTCAGAAAAGAGTTACCCCTATGAGGCACGAAAAAAACCTTACGGGTTCAGCCGGCAAGAATAAATGAACTGGCTCGTTCACCGATCATAATCGTAGCGGCATTTGTATTCCCACTTGAAATCTGGGGCATGATCGAGGCATCAGCAACGCGTAGCTTTCCTATGCCATGGACGCAGAGGGAAGAGTTAACCACAGCAAGTTCATCTACTCCCATCTTACATGTTCCCACTGGATGATAAACACATTCTGCCACTTCCTGAATATGTTGGAGCCAGTCTTCATCAGAACTATGCAACGCAGGGATATGATTGCGCACCCGCAAAGAAGCAAATGCATCGGCTTCCAATACTTCCAGCGCCTTTCTCCCTCCTTTAACCAAAATTTTTCTGTCTTCTTCCTCCGATAAATAGTTGGGGTCAATCAACGGAGGTTCGTCAGGCGATGCTGATCGCAAGCCCACCTGTCCTCTGCTTTTAGGACGAACTTGGGTAGGGAGAATAGTATACCCATCGATATGAGGAAAGGAATTGATATCATACATGTCCACCACCTTGTCAATTCCTGAATTCGTAGGCGTAAATTGAAATTGCAAGTCGGGCCGACTTAATTCAGGTGATGACTTCAAGAAAGCTACTGCCTCTAATGGGCCAATGGAAAGTGGGCCGCTCTTCGTAAAGAGATACTTGATTGTCTCGATCACCTGATGATGCAGCGGCAGGTAATGATTATTGCTAATGGGTTGGCTGCACAAACTACTCACAGGATAGAAAAGATGATCGTGCAAGTTTCTGCCTACGCCCTGCAATTCTTTTTTTACTTCAATATTATGTTTTACCAGTTCTTCCCTACTGCCAACTCCTGAAAGCATTAATAACTTCGGAGATTCAAATGCACCGGCACAGAGAATAATTTCCTTTTTTGCCCTTGCAACAAGTGTCTTGCTGATCGCAGAACTAAATTCAACTCCTGTTGCCTGATCTTTTTCAATAGTAATTCGATGACAAACAGCCCCCGTAATTACCGTCAGATTTGGACGCTTGAGTGCAGGAACTAAGAATGCCGTTGCAGCACTCATACGTTTGGATTCCTTCATGGTATATTGAAACCATCCCGCGCCTTCTTGTTCGGCTCCATTGACATCGTTGTTTAATGGAATTCCTTTTTCGGCACATGCCTTGATAAAAGCTTTCCCTAATTCGGTGTGAAACCAATGTGTCTGAGTGATATTGAGTAATCCATTCTTTGCATGGTATTCGTTTTCAAACTGTTCATTATGTTCTGATTTTTTAAAATAAGGCAGAACGTCTTCATAACTCCATCCTTCACAACCGGAAGCCGCCCAGTCATCATAGTCTTCACGCTGTCCGCGGATGTAGGCCATGGCATTTGTTGAACTCGAACCTCCTAATACTTTGCCACGAGGATGATAAATTTTTCGATTATTTAAATGCGATTGAGGTTCCGTCCAATAACAATTCCAATCCACTTTGCTGTGATGAAGTTTCATGTATCCTCCGGGAAGATGGATCAACGGATTGGAGTCCTTGCCGCCTGCTTCGAGCAACAAAACGGTTTTTCCCGGGTCCTCCGAAAGTCGGTTGGCCAAAACGCATCCTGCGGAGCCTGCACCGATAATAATATAGTCGTAGTTCATTGGGGTTAAGGTAGCACATGGCATGTGCTAGTCAAAGGAGAAACTTTGCTAATTTTGATTTACAAAATAGCCTTCGAGTACCTCAGGCTGACAACCCTAACTTAACCATTACGCAAATGATTTACCGTCCTGAATGTACACCCGACTATTTTAATGAAAGAAGTAAGAACTACTTTCCTGAAGCGATGGGGATTTCTATTACGGATGCCTCCCAATCCTATATGATGGGCGAGATGATGATCATCAAAGGACTCTTTGCTCCTAATCAATACCTTCATGCGGGCAGCATTGTTTCGCTGGCCGATACCGTGGCGGGATATGCCTGCATCGCGCACTTACCTCAAGGAGGAAAAACTTTTACCACCATTGAACTCAAGACGAATTTTATCGCCCGGCCAAAGAAGGCAAGATTTGTTGTGAGGCTAGACCTGCTCACATGGGAAAAACCACGCATGTGTGGGATGTGAATATCTGGCACCAGGGTACCCAAAAACAAATGGCCTTATTCCGCTGTACGCAATTAATTATTTATTGATGCTACGGCTTGCCCAATCTGACTTGCTCCAGAAAAAAGTAAATAAAGAATCCATTTAAGCACAGCGCAGAAATAAAATTGAGCCACATGGTACTTGAAAAGTTAGCCTTGGTTTCATCTTTCCAAACCCTATAAAACCAGTACATAAAAAAAAGTACTACCGGAGAAAGGGCCAGCAAAAAGGCATAACCGAAATGAATTGAATAAAAGGAATTGAAGTATAACACAAACCCTAACGCAGCTGCTCCAAACACAGTTTGAACAAACCAGAACGTTCCTCTGATACCTAGCATCCTGCTGAGGGTGTGATCTCCATGTTTTGCATCCTCCTCGTGTTGATAAATCTGCGTCATGGGGTAATTTCCCCACAACATCACACTTGTGAGAGCGGCCGGGATGAGGACTTTTGGAAGCAAGAGATTCTCAATTTCATAATTGTTGATTCCTACGTAACACATCAAAAAGGTGAAGAAGCCTTGAAAGAGCCCAGTAGTTATCCATCCGCCAATGGCATACTTTTTTAATCGAATACTCGGATGACTATAGGCTTTTGAAACCAGTCCGTAAATCAAAACCATCACAGCAAAGAGAAAACTGATTTTGATGAACCCCAGGATGATGGCCAACGCATCTAAGAGCAACGACATATAATAAAGTCCCTTTTTAACCGGGGGAGGGCTCTTTAATCCACCAATGCTTTTTTCATCCTTATCAAAGTAACTGTTATAGCCGTTGCTTGCCGGATAGAGAAACAAGTGAATGATTATGAATGACCAAAGTAACCGATTCTCACCAAAAAAATTTGGAGAGATACTAAATGCGAAAAGATACACCGGCATCAGCAAGAAGGAGAACGGAATACGTAAATGAAGCCAGGTAGAACGTGAAAACATCTTGATGAAGGTTAATAAGTCATCAATTTACAGAATTCAGCTTGTCTGCTGAATCATTATGGCACAACTTTTTGTTATACTTGGACTATGAGTTACATCACCGCCATTGGTACTGCCAATCCTTCCAACAAAGTAAGTCAATCTGCCATTGCCGAGTTTATGGTAAAGGCCATGCAACTCAATGAAAGCGAGGCAAGAAAATTAAAAGCTTTGTATCGAATCACCGGCATTGAGTCGCGCTATTCTGTGCTGAGCGACTACGGTAAAGAACAAGGTTTTGCCTTCTATTCTAACAGCGAGGACATGGAGCCCTTTCCCTCCACGAAGAAGCGTCTCGAGTTGTTTCGTAAGCATTCGTTGCAAATCAGTTTAGATGCCATCACTGCTTGCTTTGTCAAAAGACCTGATCTGGAGAAGAAGTCGATTACCCATCTCATTGTTGTAAGCTGCACTGGCATGTATGCACCCGGGCTTGATATTGATATTGTCAAATCCCTTGGGCTTCCTTCCACTATTCAGCGACTATGCATCAACTTTATGGGCTGCTATGCCGCATTCAACGCATTAAAACTTGCAGATACGTTTTGTAAAGCGGAAGCCAATGCAAAAGTTCTTGTTGTTTGCACGGAGCTATGCAGCATTCATTTTCAAAAGGAAAATAATGAAGACAATATGTTGGCCAATGCATTGTTTGCCGATGGGTCCGCAGCACTGCTTGTGGAATCTTCTCCTCGAAAAGGGTTAAACCTTAAACCCGAAAGTTTTTTCTGCGACCTCGCCTCTGAAAGTGAGAATGAAATGGCCTGGACGGTCGGTGACCTTGGTTTTGAAATGAAGCTATCATCTTATGTCCCGGAGATCATACGTAATGGAATTAAGAAACTTACTACCTCGTTGCTTCATCAGATCTCTCAGGATTTTTCGGATATCTCCTACTTTGCTATTCATCCCGGTGGCAAAAAAATACTGGAAGTGATTGAGCAGGAATTGGGACTTACGAAAGAACAAAATCATGCTTCCTATGAAGTGTTAAAAAATTATGGCAACATGTCATCACCCACTGTGCTCTTTGTGTTGAACCAAGTTTGCAAAAACCTCAATGGCGTTGACGGTGGCAAAAAGATTTTAAGCTTCGCCTTTGGACCGGGGCTCACACTAGAGAGCATGTTGCTGAAAATAGAAAATCACTGATGCCTTCTTTCGCTCAGCGTTCCCACGATATCGAGATCATGGATGACCTCCATTGTGCTGGGGAGGTAATTGATCAGACGTTGCGCGAATTAGAAATTATTAATAGACTTCTCGGGGGAAACTATGTGACTATTTCAGGAGTTAAGGCTCTTTTAAAAAACAGGTCTTCTAAGGAAGTAATTACCATTGCCGATTTAGGTTGCGGAGGAGGAGATATTTTGAAGCTTGTTGCCCATTGGGGGCGAGAAAATAGTTTGCCTATGCAACTGACGGGCATTGATGCCAATCCAAACATTATTGCCTTTGCCAGAGCCAACTCACACCAATTTCCTGAAATTAATTATCATACTATAAATATTTTTACCGAAGAGTTTCGGGCAAAAAAATTTGATCTTATACTAGCAACGCTTTTCACCCATCACTTTACCGAAGAGGAGTTGGTGAGTGTCTTTAGTTCACTTCATCGGCAAGCGCAAATTGGAATTGTCATTAACGACATCCACCGCCATTGGTTTGCATTTCACTCTATCCGCGTGCTGACCCGACTTTTTTCTAAATCAAAAATGGTGAAATACGATGCACCTCTTTCTGTCCTCAGAGCATTTAAAAAATCAGAGCTTCAATCCATTCTGCAAAAAGCAGGTATTGAATCGTATCAGTTGAAATGGAAATGGGCGTTTCGCTGGCAGTTGATCATTCCTGCCTAATCCTACCGCTATAATCTGGCACAATTTTTACTACTTTAGCAAAGCGGCTCTTAGTTACAGCTGATAACCCAACTTCATATGAAAACACAATTGATTTCTCTTTCTATCGCCATTCTTCTGAGTTCTTGTACATCCAGTCCCTTTGGCTCGAAAGTAAAAGAACCATTTCAAGGATCTGCCTATGAATCCAATAACCGTTTTTTTAGAGCCAGTGGGAAAGGTGTAAGTTCAGCCGATAATATTGCCAAAGGCAAAGCTGACATTGAAGCGAAAACCCAACTTGCCGGTCAGGTAAATACGACCATGAAACAAGTAGCGGATCAATATCTGGGTCAAACCGAAAATGAACGAGCTGCCGATGTGGCGGATAAGTTTCAAAGCCTTGCCCGCGAGGTGATGAACACCGATATGGCAGACTTGCGCAAAATTGGAGAAGAGAAATACTTCAACAAAAAGGAGAACAAGTACACCGTATTTATCGCTTACGAAATTAAGAAGAACGCGATGTTTCGCTTCATGAAGAAGCAAGCCAAAACCGATCAAAAGATTGACGAGCGTCAGCAAGAAATCATTCAGAAGATTTTAGACGAAGAGTTGAAGAAGGCTGAAGCTGAAGAGAACTAGTTTATCTTCCTTCCACCATCTTCTCCGCGCTTTCGGCCATCTTTAGTTGATTAATAAACTCATCTACCTCACCATTCATCACAGCCGGTAAATTGTGTTGCGTGTATCCTATGCGGTGGTCCGTCACGCGGCTTTGTGGGTAATTGTACGTTCTGATTTTTTCTGAACGATCTCCGCTGCGCACCTGACTCTTGCGAGACGCCCCAACTGCAGCATTCTTTTTTTCTACTTCAAGTTCATACAATTTTGCACGCAGCATCACCATGGCACGCGCACGGTTGCCGTGTTGCGATCGTTCCACCTGGCAAGTGATTACAATACCCGAAGGCTTGTGCGTCATCTGCACTTTCGTCTCCACTTTATTCACATTCTGTCCGCCTGCACCTCCTGAGCGAGATGTAATCACTTCAATATCCGCAGGGTTGATATCCACTTCCACATCTTCCGCCTCCGGTAATACCACTATCGAAGCTGCAGATGTATGCACGCGCCCTTGCGTTTCCGTTTCAGGTACACGCTGCACACGATGCACACCTGATTCATATTTAAAAACACCATAAGCACCCTCTCCTTCAATACTGCTGATTACTTCTTTGTAGCCACCTGCTGTTCCTTCGGTCATATCTAGAACAGACATCTTAAATCCTCTACGATCACAGAAGCGTTGGTACATTCTCCACAGGTCTCCAGCAAAAATAGCAGCCTCATCGCCTCCTGTGCCGGCCCGAATTTCCAGAATACAATTTCGATCATCATTTGGATCTTTGGGCATCAACATCTCTCTGATTTCCGCCTCCAATGATTCCTTTTTTGGAGCGAGGTCTTCCAACTCCATCTTCGCCAATTCCCTTAGCTCAGCATCTTTTTCCTCCTCGAGTACCTCTTTTGCATGTTGTAAACTATTGGTTACAGCGGTATACTCCTCGTATTTCTTAACCACTTTTCCCAAATCCTTGTATTCCTTACTTAACTCCATGAATTTCTTCATGTCATTCACTACGGCAGGCTGCATCAACAATTGTCCCACATCTTCAAATCGCAGCTTAATTTCTTCCAATTTCTCAATCATAGTCGTAACAAAGTCCGCAAAGTTAGTTAAAAAGAGCAATCCGGTGTGGAGGTCTTTTACTATGAAATTGTTCCATCATGAAAGGTATTTTATGAAATTATGCTTCATTCTTTCTGTGTAAATTTGATCTTTCATTAAGACTATGAAGCGACTTTTATTCCTTTTGGTGCTATCCTCCTGCGGGGGTTCACTCACAGACGATCAACGAAAAAAAGTAAAAGAAGACATGGAGTTACACTCACTTAAAAAAGTAAGCGATGTTGCAATTACTGAAACTGCTTTCAGTTTAGGTAGGTCTTTTGCTGAGGCTATCGAAAAATCACCCTTGGATAATTCAAAAGTGATAGACTCCCTTCAACAAAATTTTCATGTGAAAATCAGTTCACTTCAATCGGGCGATTCGATGTTGATGGAAATAGAAAAGCAAATCGTTGAGGCCTATATCACAGGATCCGGTCAAGTTCAACTTAATGATAACGTGCAACGGCTGGGAACAGACTCTATACTCTATACAAAACCAATTCTTAAAGAAATGCCGGATAAGTCGGTTCAGTTCCTCTATGCCCTGGGTATTCGAATACCAAAAAAGCAGATCATCCTTTCTATCAAAGATTGAGCATGACGGCTCCTGCCTGGAAAATATGGATTGACACCGGAGGCACGTTTACCGACTGTATCGCAATCGATCCGCTAGGTCAATTCAATCGTCTAAAAATTTTGAGTAGCAGTGTTCTGAGGGGAAACATTGTTAGACAGGTGGATCGCCATACTTTATTGGTAGATATTCAATGGCCTTCACCAAATAATATCTTTGATGGCTTTTCTTTTCGGCTTGTTGGAGATTCGAAAACCTTCACCATCGTCAGTGCTGATGTTAAGAACAACTTGATATTCTTAGAAGAGTCGCTGCCCAAACGATTAGTGAAAAAGGCTTTTGAATTAAGTTCTCAGGAAGAAGTTCCTGTTCTTGCCGCACGTCTTCTTACCGAAACGCCTCTTCATTTTCCCTTTCCGAAAATTGAAATGAAACTCGGTTCTACGAGAGGTACCAACGCGATTTTGGAACGCAAAGGAGCGCGAACAGCCTTCCTGGTTACAAAAGGATTTAAAGATCTGTTGGTCATTGGGAATCAACAACGTCCTGATCTGTTTGCCTTGAACATTCAAAAGCCAAGGCCACTTTATGAAAGTGTTTTTGAAATTGATGAACGAATAGAGTCGGATGGAACGGTGCTTAAATCAATTTCAACCAATCAAGTAAAGAGTGTAATTAGGCTTCTTAAAAAACAAAAAATTGAATCGGTAGCAGTTGCACTTTTGAATAGTTATAAAAATCCAGTTCATGAGTCCTTTGTTGCGAAACAGCTTACGAGTTCCGGCTTCTCCTTTGTTTCTACCTCCCATGAACTCTCTCAACAAGTTCGAATTCTGCCACGGGCAGAAACCACGGTGGCCAATGCTTACCTCTCTCCTATTATTCAAAGCTATCTCAACAAAATTCAGTTTGGATTAGCCGGAACAGTTTTAAAAATTATGACGAGTGCGGGTGGACTGGTTAGTGCCAATAATTTTTTTCCTAAAGACAGTTTGTTAAGCGGACCGGCAGGAGGAGTTGTAGGAGCAGCAACCCAAGCTAAAAAATCGGGTGTAGACAAGTTGATAACCTTTGACATGGGAGGCACCAGCACGGATGTGTCACTTTTCAATCGCCATTACGATTACCGCTATGAATCAAAGGTTGGCGACCAAAAAATCTTATCTCCATCACTCGCTATTGAAACGATCGCTGCGGGTGGAGGTTCCATTTGTGATTTTGATGGCTATCGGTTTACCGTTGGCCCCCAAAGTGCTGGAGCAAGTCCGGGTCCGGCTTGCTATGGCGCTGGTGGCCCTCTTACAATCACTGATGTTAATCTTTTGCTTGGCAAAGTAGATGTCACAAACTTCGCTATTCCTCTTAACCCTCGTCTTGCCAGTGAAGCCCTGAAGAAACTCCTTCAAAAAGTGAAGAAGGTCACTGGAAAAAAGTATTCCGATGAGAGCGTTCTTCAGTCACTGACTCAAATTGCTAATGAGAAGATGGCTGATGCCATTAAAAAAGTTTCCGTTCAACATGGACACGATCCTGCTGACTATACGCTGCTATGTTTTGGAGGAGCCGGAGGGCAGCACGCATGTCAACTGGCAGAAATACTTAGTATGAAGAAGGTACTGATCCCTTACGATGCGGGTCTATTAAGCGCCTATGGCATTGGCCATGCCGATATTGAGCGATTTGAAGAAATGCTTGTTTTAGAGCCACTTTTCAAAACGATCAATAAGTTAAAATCAATTCTTGCACAGCTTCAACAGAAGGGTCAGGGATTTTTAAGAAATGATGGCTATGACCTTGCCGAGATTAAACTGCAGAAACAACTACTCTTTCTTCGATTCAAAGGGCAGGAATCAACTATCGAAATAGATATTAATAGTTTTCAGGTATCCGTTCTGACACTTGAAAATATTAAAGCGGTGTTTCAAAAAAAATATGAATTCCTATTCGGGCATTGGCTCGAAGAAAAGGAAATAGAAGTAGAATCCATTAAAGTAAGTGTTGCCGTTAAGGGTTATAACACTCCAATCTTAACGAGAGTCTCCAAAAAGTACGCTCCACGATCACTAAAAAAGCAAAAATTATTCGCTGGCCGATCCTGGAATACAGTGCCTGTCTTTCGGTGGGAAGACTTGAAAGTGGGAGCTCAATTAACAGGACCCGCTATCATTGTCAGCAATAACTCCACTACGGTGGTGGAAACCGGTTGGACTTTTCTTCTGGATGAAAACAACAATGCTTTACTTAACAAAAAAAGTGTAACAGATTCTTCAAACTTTATTCATAGTCAGGAAGCTATGCTAGAGTTATTTACCAATCGTTTTACGTCCATAGCTCAGGAGATGGGAGCCCTATTGCAGCGGGCTTCTTTCTCAGTCAATGTAAAAGAACGACTTGATTTCTCTTGTGCATTGCTGGACACCGAAGGTTATTTGGTAGTAAACGCTCCTCATATTCCTGTTCATCTTGGAAGTCTTGGTGTTTGTGTACGGGAAGTGAAAAAAGTAATTGAGATGAATGAAGGTGATGTCATCATTACGAATCATCCTGGCTTTGGAGGATCTCA
>JANNRV010000107.1:0-2470 GCA_031401775.1 Bacteroidia bacterium
ACCTTATGTTCATGCTGCTCGCTTGAATTTGCCCCGCCACATCTTCCGCCACACCGTTGACGAGAATTTCTTGCAGAACGGGCGGTTCTTCTGTCAGCAAAATATCTTCTTTCACGGAGGCAGTCAGCTCTATTGTTTTGATATGATCTTTATAGCCGATAAAAGAACATTCTATGGCATAGGTACCACTTGGTAAGGTGATAGAATAGAACCCAAAGGCGTTTGTGCTGACGCCCATGCGAAGTTGATTGATCATCACGGTAGCTCCGATAAGCGCTTCTCCGGTTTGCAAATCTTTTATATACCCGCTGAGGGTGACGTTGTTTGTCTGCTTTTCATTTTTTTTTTCGAATTTTAAAATGATTTGATTTTCAACATGACTGTAGTTCAAATTAAACCGGGAAGATAGATCGGTAAGAATTTGAGTAAGACTTTTATCGATACAGCTATAGGTTACTTTCTGGTCACTGTCAATTCGTTTAGGATTGTATGAAAAAGGTATGCCGCTCTTTTTAGCTATTTCTTCCAGCAACATCTCAAGGGGTTTGTCGCGAACATCCACAGAGAGAATTACTTCCTGTAAATTCTTTTGTGCTGATACACTAAACTCGGAGAAGAAAAAAAGGCCAATGAGGAAGAGAAAAACCCTGAATCGTGAAAGGAACGTTAACATCTTGCGTTGACGATTTCTATTCGATTGCCGGTGATCTTATAAGTTAGATTAAGAGTTGTCTTTAACACATTCAGCACGGCCTCAAGGGTTTGGTGGTCAAAGGACACGGTGACAACACAGGTCGGAGAAATTTCCGTAGCAATAATAATATTTGACCGGTAGGTCTTATTCAGCGTCTCTACAACCGAGCGCAAATCAATTTCGTCAAAAACAACCTTTTGAGTATTCCAGGAAAGAAAGTTAATGTCTTCATTGGCTCTACTGTCCATCTTTTCCGTTGCCATTGAGTAAATACCCTTTTCACCCGCATGAAGTGTTACCTCCCTGTTTTTTCCAGGAGCTGAGAATTTGACTACACCGGTTGCCACAATTACTTCAACCGCAGCAAGTTCATCATAGCCTTGTATATTAAATGAGGTTCCCAATACTTCTATCTCTGTCTTATTAATTGAAATGATAAACGGCTTTTCTAAATTTCGTTCTACTTCAAAAAAGGCTTCCCCTTCGAGTGTTACTTTTCTATTGACTTCTCCAAAAGAAGGAGCATAAGTAAGTAACGAGTTTTTATTCAAGGTTACCTTTGACCCATCAGGAAGGGGGATGGTAAGGGTATTCTCCAAAGTCTGAAACTGCACCTCCTGATTTTTTGAGATAAAATAATTGATCACAAGACCTGAAGCCACCAGTAACACTACGGCAGCTGCAATTCTAATCCAGTTACCGGAATAACGCTGAGTCTCTATTGATCGAACCTTTGTCTCTTTTTTGGAAATCGTGTTAACAAAACGATTCCACTCGTGATTAACATCGATAGTAAGGTCTGGAGAATTAGCTTTTTTATAGTGTGATGATCCCATTTCAAACACCTTCTTCATTTTTTGAAAATGAAGTTCATTCTCAGGCCGAAGGGCGACCCAGGCCTCAACCTGTCTGGTCTCTTCAACTGAAGCCTCTCCCGAAAGATGTTTTGTTATTAGTTCTTCCATCTCTAATTAGACCCTATTATTCACACACTTTGTTTGATAACACATGAAATCAAGTTTACCCTTATCTCCAAAATATAAAAAATAAAGTAAGAAATTCGCCCAGCCTTTCTCTTAAAAACCCCAATGCTTTCGACATTTGACCTTCTACAGTTTTAATGGAAATGCCCATTTTATCGGCAATCTGAGCATATTTAAGTCCTTCCTTCCGATTTAATTCGAAGACCTCCCTGCATTTTTTGGGCAGCGATTGAATGGCTGCTTCTATTTCTCGCTCCAACTCCAAAGCAACCACCGGATCATTTGTTTCTACAAATTGCTCTTCTGGCACGCTGTTAAATGCTACTTGTTTTTTCCGATCACGTATATAATTAAGACCGCGGTTTCGAACACCCGTGTACAAATAACTCTGATAGTTAGTGTCTTCAGGCAGAGTAGCCAACTTTTCCCATAAGCCCACAAAAACATCATGTACCAATCCTTTGGCCTCGTCCAAATCTCCGGTGTATTTCATGGCGAAGCCACAAAGGGGCTTAAACAAATCCTTGAAAAGGCGTTCAAAAGTAGTTAGATTTTTCTCTGCCAATGTTATTGCGGACCCGATTGATGAGTAGTCAAACCGGAACTCAATTTAAAGATATTACTATAGTGCTGCACTTTAGAATTTCAATGGCTCTTTACGCATCTTTTTAATTCGTTGATAGGGAGGTATATTTGCCATCCGGTAAAAATCGGTGAAGAAAAAAATATGAGACTCGGGCAATTGGCAAGAAAATTAGCATTACGGCCGGCTGAAATTGTAGGATTTCTTTCA
>JANNRV010000108.1:0-5609 GCA_031401775.1 Bacteroidia bacterium
CACTACATTCATGAGTACCATTCAAATAACTAAGGCAGATTTTAAAGACATTGGAAAGCTCCAAGATATTGGCAGGCAAACTTTTTATGAAACATTTGCCGAGGGCAATACTGAAGAAAATATGCAGAAGTATTTAGAAGAAGGCTTCAGCGATCAAAAAGTAAGTAACGAATTGAACGACCCAAATTCACAATTTTATCTTGCCACCATTAGTACAAAGTTGATTGGCTACCTAAAAGTAAATTTTGGACAAGCACAAACAGAATTAAAAGACGGGGCTTCCTTAGAAATTGAAAGGATATATGTCCTCCGAGAATTTCATGGTCAAAAAGCAGGGCAACTCCTCTACGACAAGGCAATTGAAATCGCCAGAAGGGCAAAGGCCATCTACGTGTGGCTTGGCGTCTGGGAAAAAAATCCACGAGCCATACGCTTTTATCAGAAAAATGGTTTTGTTGAATTTGATAAGCATATTTTCAAATTAGGAGACGATGAACAAACTGATCTTATGATGAGACTTGACCTTTTATAAATCATAATTAAAGAAATCTGATTAGTTAAATGGAAAACTCAGTTATTGAAATAGTAGCCTACCAGCCTGAATACCAACCCTGGTTTGAAAGGCTTAATCGCGATTGGATTGAAAAATTCTTCTCGATGGAGCCTATTGATTTTGAAGTGCTTCAAAATCCCGAAACACATATTCTCAAACCCGGTGGTTTTATATTTATGGCTCTTTACCAGAAAGAAGTTGCCGGCACTGTAGCACTTAAGTTTGTAGAGCCTGGTGTTTATGAGTTCACTAAAATGGCGGTAGACGAAAAATTCAGAGGTAAAAAAGCTGGAGAAATACTTTCCAATGTGGCCATCATAAAAGCCAAAGAAAATGGAGCTGAGAAAATCATCCTGTATTCAAATACAAAATTGAACGCGGCCATTAACCTCTATCGAAAGCTAGGTTTTGTCGAAATTCCATTGGATGGGCCTTACCAAAGAAGTGACATCAAAATGGAAATGAAACTATCCATTTCGCTCAAACTAAAGTTTCCTAAATTGAACAAAGGTGTAATCGGTCTTTTGTAAAATAAACTATGAACTTAATACCCTGGTTTGAAAGAAATTTAACGTTTGGACTACCAGCTGAAATGCTTCCCTACTATTTGGAACGACTTTCAGGAACGGCAGCACGGCTTGAGGCAAAAGTAAAAGGTTTTTCAGACACGGAACTGTCAGTAAGACTAAATGATAAATGGTCTGTTAAACGACATATCGGGCACCTGGCGGAGGTAGATGCGGTTGCCAACAAGCGTCTGGATGAAATGATCTCCGGAGTTGAGATAATGTCAGCGGCTGTATTCGAACCAAAAGATTACAATCCATGGTCAATCGAAAAAGTGCTTGATCTTTTCGTAAACAATCGTCATCAAAATTTAAAAAAGTATCAGGCTTTGTCGGCCACTGAGCTTAAAAAATCATCCCTGCATCCACGCCTTAAAGTTCAAATGACACCCGTTGACCTTGCCTGGTTTGACGCTGAACATGATGACCATCACCTTGTAACCATCAACGTAATACTTAAGACTTTTATTAAATGAATTCTCAACTCGCAATTGATCAGGAGAAAATTACCTCCATCCTTGGAAAGACGTTGGAGGTAGCTGAACGCCATTTTCAAACTCAAAATAATTTGCCTCCTGGCAAATTTATTCCAGATATCCGCATGGAATCCCTACCTAAAGCGGGGATAGGCGCTGAAGCAACGCTGGATCTGTTTGAGAAGAATTTTGCCAACAAGATTACCAACAGTGCCGGACCCCGATACTTTGGTTTTGTTACCGGAGGATCTACTCCGGCTGCTATTGCAGGTGACTGGCTCGTCAGTGCCTATGATCAAAACGCTTGTGGAAGCAATGATTCCATTGCCCCTCAACTCGAACGGCAAACTTTGCACTTCCTCAAACAACTTTTTGGACTTGATGAGAATTACTTCGGCTCATTTGTTACCGGTGCCACTGTTTCCAACACGACCAGTTTAGCAATAGCTCGACAATGGTGGGGAGAACAACAAGGTGTTGATATCAGTAGTGAAGGGCTCTCCGGTCTACCTTCCCCAAGAATTCTAAGCGGCTCACCGCATGCAAGCATTCTTAAATCGCTCTCCATTCTCGGTATTGGCAGAAGTGCAATGATTAAGGTGGAGACACTTCCGGATCGCGAAGCAGTTGACATCGGAGTATTGGAAAACAAGCTAAAAGAAAATAACTCACCGGTAATTGTGGTTGCCAATGCAGGCACGGTCAATACGGTTGATTTTGATGATCTTGAAGCGATCGGAAAACTAAAGTCAAACTATAATTTTTGGTTACACATCGATGCTGCTTTTGGTGGCTTTGCAGGAGCCTCAGAAAAGTACAAGCATCTTATCCATGGCATAAATTACGCAGACAGTATCACGATCGATGCTCATAAGTGGCTAAATGTTCCATATGATGCAGCCATGCAGTTCACAAAACACAAAAGTCTCCAACTCAAAGTATTTCAAAACAGTGCCGCCTATCTGGGCGATCCCGCCAAGAGTCCTGATTTCTTTCACTACACTCCTGAGAATTCGAGAAGATTCAGAGCACTGCCATCCTGGTTTACCCTGATGGCATATGGAAAAGAAGGTTGCCGTGAAATTGTAGAGCGTAACTGTGAGATGGCTAAAAAACTGGGCGAATGGATTTCAACTACCGGCAAATATAAACTACTAGCACCTGTAAAAATGAATGTTGTTTGCTTTACCATGGATAAACAAAGTGTTTCGGCAGATGAGATAAATTCTTTCTTAGCTAAGGTTCGCGATGACGGAAGGGTATTTTTTACTCCTACCAATTATAAAGGAGTTCCTGCAATAAGGGCAGCCATTTCGAATTGGCAAACAGAAGAGAAAGACATTGATGTGGCCATTGAAGTTCTGAATGAATTGTAATATCGTAAAACAGCAATGATGAAAAAAATTGGACTTGTTGGAGGTATTAGTTGGGTTTCAACGATTGATTATTATCGTTACATTAATGAAGGCATTAATAAAAAATTGGGAGGTCTGAACTTTGCTGAATGCATCATCTATTCATTAAACTTTGGAGATATTCAAGCAGCAACATGGAACAACTCATTTGAATTGCTCAACAATGCTTGCCACAATTTAAAACGCAGCGGAGCAGAGACAATCGTTTTATGTGCCAATACAGCTCATCTTGAAGCAGATAAATTGCAAGACGAAATTAAATTACCCATCATTCAAATCGTTTCAGCTACTGCCAGTGCTGTGAATAAACAGGGATTAAAGAAAATTGGATTATTGGGAACCAAGTTCACCATGGAGATGGAGTTTTATAAAAGAGGCCTTCGGGAAAAAGGTTTGAAACCTCTGATACCTGAAAAAATAGAGACAAGGGATTTTATACAACAAACCCTTAAGGAAGAATTGGGAAGAGGAGTCCTTAAACAAGAAACCAGAGAAGCATATCTCTCCATCATTAATGAATTAATCAAGAATGGCGCTGAAGGTATCGTTCTGGCTTGTACGGAATTACCAATGATTATCCGACAGGAAGATGTTTCAGTGCCCGTGTTTGATACCACCAAAATTCATGCGCAAGCCGCTGTAGATTTTGCTTTAGCCTAGGATCAAAAAAAATTAATAAATTCAATTTATGTATATACCACCTTATAGCAAAAATCAAAACGAGGAAGAAATTAAAGACTTTATCCGGCAGAATGGCTTTGGCATTCTGATCAATCAGTTGGAAGAGAAGCCCTGCGCCACCCATATTCCAATGATGCTTAGTGAAGATAGACATAAGATCTCGGGCCACCTGGCAAGAGGGAATAAACAATGGAAGAGCTTTGACGCTCATCCTGATGTCCTTGCCATTTTTTCAGGACCTCATACGTATATCTCCTCTTCCTGGTATGACCATGAAAATGTTCCTACCTGGAATTATATAGCCGTCCATGTAACTGGACAAATCAAAATTATTGAAGGCGAGAAGTTACTCGAGTCTCTCAAACACCTCACAAATAAATATGAGAAACCCTCCGCTAAACCCATTACTGTGGAAGGTATGTCACCCGGATACCTGAAAAAAGAACTTCTCGGAATTGTTGGTTTCGAAATCACGATTACAAAGATAGAGGCCACCTATAAGCTCTCTCAAAATAGAGACAAAGAAAACCATCAGCGTGTGATCACCGCCCTGGAAGACCGAAAGGATAAAGGCTCCCTGGAAATAGCAGAAGAAATGAAAAAAAGAAGACCATAAATGGATTGTGCTTCTCGAAAAGCTAACGACTTTTAAATACCTTTACTTCACAAGAAAATTAAATCTATGACACTGACAGATTCTATTCACGTTGAAAAGATAACCCTATCAACAATTTCAGAAGTTGATTTTACAAATCTTGAATTTGGAAAACATATGGCTGACCATATGTTGATTGCCGATTTTAGAAATGGTCAGTGGGAAAGTCCCCGGATCATGCCTTTTGGCGAAATCAAATTGACTCCGGCCATGCTGGCATTACACTATGGGCAATCCATTTTTGAAGGTATGAAAGCCTATCGATACAAGGATGGTAACATCAGTATCTTTAGGGCACAAAAGCATCATCAGCGATTATCAAAGTCGCTGGAAAGAATGTGCATGCCAGCTATCCCTGAGGAAATGTTCATCAACAGTCTCCATGCGCTACTCGAAGTAGATGAGAAATGGGTATCAGGTATCGATGGAAACTCACTCTATATTCGCCCGCTTGTGTTTGCGTCTGAATCCAGATTGGGAGTGAAAGTAGCGGATCAATATAAGTTTGTCGTCATGAACAGCCCCGTTGGGCCTTACATTAATAAGCCATTTAAAATTAAAGTTGAAGACTATTATACACGCGCTGCCGAAGGCGGTACAGGTTTTGCAAAATGTGCCGGGAATTATGGAGGTGCCTTCTACCCCACCCAATTGGCACGTCAGCAAGGCTATGATCAAGTACTGTGGACAGATCACAAAGAACACCTCTATATAGATGAAGCCGGAATGATGAACGTTATGTTTGTGATCGGAGGAAAATTAGTGACACCCAAACTTTCGACTACTATTCTTGATGGAGTAACACGTGACTCTATTCTTACACTTGCCAAAGACATGGGCTTCCCTGTGGATGAGCGTAAAGTAAGTGTGAAAGAACTGGAAGAAGGGTTAAAGAAAGGAACCCTAACAGAAATGTTTGGAGCCGGCACGGCCGCTGTGGTAGCTCCGATCTCCATTGTTAATATTCATGGAACGGAATACACAATTCCTACACCAAGCCCTGAAAGTTTCCAGCAAAAAGTTAAAAAGCAATTGAGCAACATACGGCTAGGAAATTCACCCGACATACATGGTTGGAATTACATTGTCACCATAAAATAAGATTGCCTTCTGCGTGATGAGAGCCGCTTATTTTACGACCAAGAATCAACCCCTGGAAATTCGGGAAATTAAAAAACCCAAACCTGTAAAAGATCAGGTGCTGGTTCGTCTTCATGCTGCTGCACTCAACCATAGAGATATTTGGACACAGAATGAACAGAC
>JANNRV010000109.1:0-19172 GCA_031401775.1 Bacteroidia bacterium
GCCATTGGCTTAGTGCCTGCTGCGGTCTCAACAGGTATTGGTTCAGAAACTCAAAAACCCCTGGCAATTGTAGTGATTGGTGGACTCATCAGTGCAACTGTATTGACGTTATTGATATTTCCTCTTGTATTTGAGTGGGGCTATCGTAAAAGCTTAATCCAACCTAAGAGGGAGAGTATTGAGAAACACAACTTTGAAGATTTTGAGGGGTAATTCGATACTGATATTGTTGGTTTGTGTCAGTATTACCAATCAGGTTCTTGCACAGTCTGAACTCAACGAACTCACGGTAGATAGGCCGGGCATTGCCGAAGCGCCTTTCACCGTAAGCCCGGGTGCGTACCAACTGGAAACAGGGTTCGATTACTATAAAAGAACCAACGGGGAGATTTACTTTCTCCCCGTTTCTCTTTTTAGAACAGGATTAAGCAAACAAGCGGAACTGCGCATTACAGTTAAAAACATTCAGGATAAAACAACTTCTGCCAAGCTGAAAGGAATCTCTCCACTTTCCATTGGCATAAAAACACATATTATTGAACAACGCAGCTGGGTGCCGGAGACAGATATCTTAGTTGATGTGATTGTGCCCCTCGGCAATTCGGATTTGCAGCCCAATCAAATAGGGCATGACATTCTTTTATTATTTCAGAACAATCTTTCATCCAAGACTGCCATCAATTATAATATCGGTCTAATTTGGGATGGCTTCTCGGATCAGGAACTGTTTACGGCCTCGTTTTGCTTTAATTACCTGCCCACAAAAAAAATGGGATTCTTTATTGAGTACTATGACTTTTTGCGCAGAAAGGGCATTAAGGAACATGGAATTGATGGAGGACTTACGTTTCTTTTACATCCACAAATCCAAGCCGATCTTTCAGCAGGCATTAGTTGGATTACAGGCAATATGAATCATTTCGTATCTTCAGGCGTATCATTTAGAATTGAATAGTTATGAGTTCCCAACTGCGCATTCCCTCATCAAAAAATCCCAGAGTTGTTATTGTAGGAGGAGGCTTTGGTGGAATTGAGTTAGCTAAAAAATTGAAAGACAGACCCTTTCAGATTGTTTTGTTGGATAAACATAATTATCATGCTTTTCAGCCACTGCTGTATCAAATCGCTACGGCAGGATTAGAATCTTCTTCCATTGCCACACCCTTTCGCGCTGCTTTTGATGGCCAGGAAAATTTCGTTTTCCGCATGGCCGAAGTAACGGAAATAGCACATGCCCGGAATATAGTAATGACAAACATTGGTGAAATTAATTACGACTTTCTCGTTATCGCCTCTGGGTCAACCACCAATTTCTTTGGCATGCAGGATGTAAAGCAGCACGCCATGCCCATGAAGTCAATTCCTCAGGCCTTGGACATCCGAAGTATGTTGATTCAGAATTTTGAAAAGGCCGTTAACCTGGAACATAAAAGTGATGAGCAGGAAAGTCTGATAGACATTGTAATTGTCGGAGGTGGCCCTACCGGTATCGAAACAGCGGGTGCGTTGGCAGAACTGCGCAATCATATTTTACCCACCGACTATCCTGAGATCGATTTTAAAATGATGGACATCTATCTGGTAGAACTAGGCCCACGCTTACTGGCAGGTATGTCCGAGCAAGCTTCCATTAAAACCAAGCAGTTTCTCGAAGAACTCGGTGTGGAGGTTTGGCTCAATACGGGGTTAGTTTCATTTGATGGTTATAAGGCTGTCTTTAATAATGGCAAAACAGTTCTCACTACCTCCTTGATTTATGCAGCCGGTGTGGCAGGTGCTACTCCGGCAGGTTTTGAAAAGGATTCCATCAGCAGAGGGAATAGATTAAGTGTGGATGGCAAGCTTCGTGTTAAAGGTCACCAGAATATTTTTGCCATCGGAGATGTGGCTGCCTATATTCCCGAAGGAAAGCAAGTTCCATTACCTATGGTGGCACCTGTTGCTATGCAGATGGGAAGTTATCTTGCCGGGTATTTGAAAAATGGTGCAGGGAATAGTCATCCGGAATTCACCTATACTGATAAAGGTAGTATGGCTACCATTGGTAAGCACAAGGCAGTAGTTGATCTGAAGCATTGGAAGACCCAAGGAGTAATAGCATGGTTTATATGGATGTTTGTTCACCTTATGTCATTGGTGGGTTTTGGTAGTAAAATACTTGTTTTCTTGAGCTGGACGTCAGCCTATTTTAGTTCCGATAAGAAACATCGCCTTATCATAAGACCCTATCGCAAACCAACTGAGGACTAGGTTCTTTTAAGTTTAACGAAGAGTCTGTGGTTTTACCGCTCCCGTAAAATATAAATCGAATAACTATTGTTTTTTTTAATTTGATTTAAAATCTAATCTTATGAAGACCATCTCATCCATCATTCTTGGAATCGCTTTTTTCACTAATCCATATTTTATACTTGCTCAAAAAACCAAACAGGATATAATTAAATCCATTGATAGTAAATATGATCAGTATTCTGCTGCTGCCAAGAAAATATGGGACTTTGCCGAAGTGGGTTTTCAGGAGACTCAAAGTTCAGCCTTGCTTCAGCAAACGTTGAAGGATGCTGGTTTTAGCATTCAAAGTAATATTGGAGGTATGCCCACGGCCTTCACAGCTACTTATGGTTCAGGCAAGCCAGTGATTGGTATTTTGGGTGAATATGATGCATTGCCTGGTGTAGCACAGGAGGCAGTACCAGAATTAAAACCTATTCCGGGGCAAGTGGCGGGTCATGCGTGTGGACACCATTTGTTTGGTGTCGCTTCGGCTGCTGCCGCTATCGCTGTTAAGGATTGGATGATTGCCAATAAAAAGGCAGGCACCATTCGTTTTTATGGAACGCCTGCCGAGGAGGGAGGCTCCGGGAAAGTCTATATGGTGCGTGATGGCGCATTTAATGATGTGGATGCCGTGGTGAATTGGCATCCCTCTTCTTCTAACAGCGCAAGTTATGGATCGACTCTTGCCAATAAGAACGGAAAATTTAGATTTTATGGGGTGGCTTCACATGCAGCTGCGGCACCCGAGCGTGGTCGTTCTGCGTTGGACGGAGTTGAAGCCATGGATGATATGGTGAACATGCTTCGCGAACATGTGCCGATGGAAACACGAATTCATTATGTAATCACCCGTGGTGGTGAAGCACCTAATGTGGTCCCTGCGTTTGCAGAAGTGTATTACTATGTGAGAAATCCTAAACGTGACAATGTAAAATCAATTTGGGAACGAGTAGAGCTTGCCGCCAAAGGTGCGGCCATGGGTACCGGCACTCGAGTGGAGGTGGAAGTGACGGGCGGAGTCTATGACCTTCTCGGCAATGAAACGCTTGCTAAAGTAATGGACGCTAATTTGCGAACAGTAGGAGGCTATACTTATTCAGAGCAGGAGAAACAATTTGCATTAAAAATTCAGGAAAGTTTCAACGATCAGGCACGGCCTATTGAGTCAACGCAGGTGATTGAACCTATTCGTTCGTTTGATGGCTCCGCTTCTACCGATGTTGGAGATGTAAGTTGGGTTGTTCCAACGGTTGGACTAGGCACTGCGACATGGGTACCTGGAACAGCGGCCCATAGCTGGCAAGCGGTGGCCGCAGGGGGAACAAGTATTGGATTTAAAGGAATGATGATGGCAGCCAAGACAATGGCCTTGACAGTAACGGATTTATTTACGAACCCTTCACTAATTGAAGAATCGTGGAAAGAGTTTCGTAAGAAGCGTGGCGAGAGTTTTAAATACGAGGCATTAATAGGAGATAGAAAACCAGCACTGGATTATAGAAAATAGCTCCTCACCAGAGCCGCTATTGTGTTACAAACTTGGCTACTTCATTAAAAAACTTGTGTGAGTCTTGCCATAAATTCCGACTGTAAATGGCGAGATACTTCCAGTTTTTTTCTTCTAATAATGTAGGCACATAGGCGTGTCTGTCTTTTATAGAAATACTCTGATAGTAAAGTTCGTCATCCGTTAGAATGACACCTTGATAAAATTCTCCAGCCTGCACAGTTAAATCATACAATGGTAAACTGTTGGCACTGATAGGAAAAATGGGATATGTGTTGTCTCCCCATTGTTTTACTTTGTCTTTCAGATACCCACTGGCGGGGCGACTCTGGTTCTTATCTTTGTAAGCAGCGAATTTTCCTTGTGAGACTTCACGGCCATACTGCAAGTAATTTTTGAGAAGTTTTGGGCCGGCATTTTTTGTGCCTTCGGTGTGTAGTTCCTCGGGCATTATACTGGTAACGATAATTATTTTTTCCCTGGCCCGCGTGACCGCAACATTTAATCGATTTTCTCCACCGGCTTGATTCAAACTTCCAAATTGTACTGACAATTTCCCCTTAACATCAGGTGCATACCCAATGGAAAAAATGATGATATCTTTTTCATCGCCCTGAACATTTTCTATGTTCTTAACAAAAAGTGTTTCGGGAAGACTAAGCTGTTCAACTGCTGCTTTTTCTTCTAACAGGTCAAGGATGAGCATTTGTTGCTGCACGTTGAATGTGACAATCCCAATTTCTTTCTTCGGATCTTTATTAATCAACTCAAGAACCAGACTAACAATTTGATCGGCTTCAACGCGGTTGGTATTATTTTCCCATCTCCCATCTAACTTCATGTATTGAATCGGGGGTTCTTGCGAATTGATGGCATTTCTATCCGGTAAAAATTTCAATCGACCCTGATAGAAGTGTTGATTTGAAAAATCAATTAAAGGCAGAGATTTGCTACGATAGTGACTGCGAAGATCAGTTTTCATTAAATAACGGTTGCAGAGTTCAAGTAATGAATCTGCCTCTAAGTCGGGGTCTTCCTGGTCTTCTTCCTGCCACCGTGCCTGATAAAGATCATTGGGTCTCAATTGTTGATCATCTCCCGCTACAACAACTTGCTTACCTCTATACATAGCCGGAATGCCTCGCTCCGCAAAGCACTGTGAGGCTTCATCGAATATAACCAAGTCAAATATTTCCTCCATAGGGAATATGGCAGAGACCGATTCCGGAGAGGCCAGCCAACAGGGGACAAGTTGAAAAAGCTCACCCTTAAATTCATGGACTACCTTACGAATAGGCCAGATTCTTTTTTTCTTTATTACCTGATGATAGAGATCGCGGTAAGTAATTCGGTTATTCAACCGATTGAATTCAAGATCTGCTGTAACATTTTCACGTGCTCGCAGCAATAATATCTCATTACTAATTTTCTGTTTTTCTTCGAGTTGTTCCCTAAATTCCGATTCCAAAAGGCTAAGCTTTCCAGAGGATACCATTCTAAGTAAGGGAAACTTTAGTTCAATATGTTCAATCCATGCCAGGCATAGGCTATTTAGAAACAGAGACTGCAAATGCGCTTCATCATGGGAAAGAATGGCTTCATTGAGCTTAGCAATTATATTCCTTTCATCAGATGTGAGTGCGTCTTTAAGCTGATCATAATCCACTAATGCGTCAAAATCTTTTTTTAAAGTTTGGGCCAATAGCTCGACCCGCTCTGGGTTATCACAAATATTCTGAATTTGAGGCGTGGTCAGATGTGCAAGCCAGGGTATTTTGATTTGCTCTATCGGAGCAAGAATCTGATATAAGGATTGCAAACGAGCAGTGAACTCAGTCCATGAAATTTTCTGCGGATCAACAATATTTTTTAAGCCACGGATGGTGCCGAAAACTAATTTAGCATGAATGGCTCTGTGCTGATCTTGAAACCAATGCTGAAGTGAAGAGAGTTGGTAATCTTCGGGAACACCCAACAACCATTTTTTGGATTTGAGTTTGGATAGATTATGTTCCAAATTAAGACGACTGTCCAGTTTCTGTTCTAGCATCCGAAAGCCGGCCTTGTCATTCTTAAGTCCGTTTCCAACGAGCGTCCGCTGAATTAAATATTTATCTCTTGAAAACAATTCCCAACGAATAAGCCCAAAAGGACTTTTTCTTGCCTTCATACTTTTCCGCAGAGTTTCTTGAAATTGACCAAGTTGAGCGAGTGGCACGGAGAGTTCGGGACCTTCACCCTCATAGCATCCTGCCACTACACGTTCAATGTTTGAGAGCCAAAGCGAACTTGTTTCTTCCTCCTGCTCTAAAATCATTTGTTGAAAAAATGGAAATCTTGACTCTTCACCCAATAGCTGTGTGATTTCTTCTGCGGCAGTTTTCTTCTCCAACAGTGCTTCACATTCTGACCAACTTAACTCTGCTCCAAGTGAGTCTTTTAATTTTTGAAAAAGAGACTGTGCAAATGTAGGTATGCTTTGAAGCAGGAGTTGAAGAGATTTCAAATCAGAAAGCCCGAAGGATGAAAATGATTTTCTTTCAAACCATAGATAGTTCCGATCTTCAAATTGCCTGGCATAATGGTTGCGTGACTTCAGCTTGGTTAGAAAACCATCGATGGTATCCATTTTGAAATGCTGAAACTCTTGCTTGAGGTTGATCACTTCTGCACTTGAACTCGATCGCAAATAAAGTTCTTTGATGCTGATACCCGCCTCACTTACATCGAACAGGGCATACTTGAATTCTTCTAAATCTTCTGCAATCTGATCAATGCGATGACTGACCTGAAGAAATTTGCGCTCCAATTGAATGGCATCAAGACTTTTGTTCTTAGATCTATATTCGTCTACGCGATCAATCTGAGAAGCAATCTTTTCATAAACATTCTTTCGGTCACTTTTAAAATCATGGACTAATCCGATGAACGGTGAAAGTTGAAGGGATTGCAAGCGGGCATAGACCACGTCCAATGCGGCACGTTTTTGACACACTACAAGAATACGTTTACCAGCTGCTGCACTATCACAAATAAGATTACATATCAATTGAGACTTGCCCGTTCCGGGGGGGCCTTGTACTACAACAGAGTTACCGAGTTTTACGGCCTTTAAGGAATTCTCTTGCCACACATCCATGGGAAATACGGAATACACTTTATCCTCTTTTACCCGGTGAATAAAATCCAACGATTTTGATGTTGGATTAGCTTCTAATTGACTACGTTGAAGAAAGAACTCTTCTAGGTCATCTATTTTTTCATTTTTAATTAAATCTAGATAATCAGGAACCAGATAGGAACCAGCCTGGGGGAAAATGCCCAAGACGGCTTCGGGAAATAGCTTTAGTTCACCGTTTTTATGGCGATCTTCAAATTCTTCTTTATTAAATTCTGAAAATGGAGATAACTCATCCCGATAATTTTCTGAATTGAAATGTATTTCAATGTTTGCTTTTTGTAAGAATTGATAAATGGCCGTTCGGAAGACGGTGCTATCCCGGTCTACCTCTTCAAAGTCTTCCTCCATTAGCGCTTCGTCTGGCGGAATTTTATTATAGAATGAATAGCCGAGAAGAAAAGACTTGTTAAATGAGACTTCGCCATCTTGTCGGCATTGAATGACCCAATGGTTATTTTCCATCGATAATTCTACTGGAAAGAAAAGAAGGGGACATTGCACAGCTGTTCCATCACTGAATTTGCCTCGTACAAATGGCCATCCGATATGAAGGTCCTTGGAGCCCCGCTCTTCAAATAGAAAGTGATCCAATCGTTGGAGCTTCTTTAACTTTCCACTGGCTTCGTTAGAGACTTCCATTCTTGAATCCAGAACAGGGCAGATAATTTTTTTTTTCTGTGCGATCAACGCCTCAAGAATGGAGAAAGACTTTTCTTTATTAAGCTGACTTAACGTGTGCAGATCAAGAAATTGCTCTGATCGTATTCGTGGAAGGAACAAAGACCGGTTGTTCCCGGAAAGGTTGGTCAGCCTTCGCAAATAGGCGGTAAGTAGGTTTTTGATTTTTTCCTTTTGCTCCACAGCTAATCCTTTACGGTAAGGTAGGGTTTTATCTTTTGGAAAGTAGATTCATCCATGGACACGATGGCCTTCAAATCCTCAATCTGCCTGAATTCACCATGTTGGAATCGATAAGTGGTAATCGCCTTGGCTAAAGCAAACTTGACGTAGGGGTGTGAGGCAATTTTTTTTTCATCTGCCTGGTTAATGTCCAACTTACGCGGAACAAAGGTTTCTGCAATGAAGGACTTCTTTTTTAAACTGCCAATGACCAAAGAATCTAATCCATATATTTCTTTAAGTTGTTGCAAAGCGATAAATCCACCTAATCGATCTCTGTAGTTGATGATCCTCAATGAAAGTTTTGGTCCGATACCATAAATTTTTATAAGTTGAGTAGTATCTGCAAGATTGATATCAAATCGTTCAGGTACTATATAGTTTGGCTTTGTGAAGAGGGCATCCTCCCTTTTTTCAACGATCTTCTTTTCGGGCAGGTCAATGAACGAGTAGAGTGTCAAAAAAAGTGAGGAGTCCATTCCGTAGATTTTAGCGAGATCGTTTTTGACCTTAAAAATTCCTCCCTTTGAACGATAATTAACAATTCTGTCGGCCAATTTTTCATCCATCCCAAGTTCAACGAAAGTCTCTTTTGAAGCCTTGTTTGGATTAAATGCAAAGAATTGAAGGGTTTTTTTTGAAACGCTATCAGATAAATTCCATTTCCAACTCGCTACCAGACTGTCTAGTTTTTGAGCATCCGTTGATGAATCAACAGGTCGGGAAGCAGCCCACCATTGATAGAGGGGTTCTGAGGCCAGAATAATGACCATTAAGGGAAGTAAAATTAAAAAACCGTTGGTTTCGGTTCGGGAGAAGCCAAGAAGCGCTCTTATCCATGCTCGAAGTCGGTTCATGGAGAAATATAAAAAGAAAAGAAATATGCAGGCAAATCGTTCCAGGTGCATTTCAAATTTTCACGGCTCGGCAATAGTCAAACCTTTGGCATTTCAGGCCTCACCACATCCAAAGGCTACGGTTTAGCGGAAAGTATAGCTCCCCGGCCGTAGAGGGGAAGGCCAACTTTCGGACACAGAAAGTTTGGATGGGTTGATGCTTGAAGATGCGATAATTTGAAATGCACCCTTTAGGCCTAAGATTGAGGTTTTAAGAATAGATTTTTACCCCAAACCGGTCACCGATTGCCCCATCGATGCTAATCGACAGTATCTTTTTGCCCTAATTTTCGTTTTTGACGGATAGACCCAAAAATGAAATCAATTACCTCAAAGCTTCCTTCGGTCATGCAACTCAATTTAGTAGAGAAACTAAATACCTCATTTCCTTATTATTTAAATGACGAACGCAAGAATTTGCTCCTAAGTCTGGGCATAGGAACCTTTGTAACTCTTTTTCTTGCGGTTTACAGACCTTTCCAACAATTCAGTATCGCTCACCAGTTCACGTTTAACCAAAGCCTTTTGTATGGAGGTGTTACAGCAGCAATCCTGGGATTAAATATTATTGTACTGCCAAGACTTTTTCCCAAAGTTTTCGATGTGCTTTTCTGGACGGTGAAAAAACATTTTCTTTTTTTGGCCTGGAAATGTTTTTTAATAGGGGTGGCTTGCATCCTTATTGACAAGTTGTTTATTTGCCCGTTGCACACGTGGCAGGAGATTATCACCAGGGTTTATATGCAAGTTCTGTTAACCGGAATTATCCCTATTACCGTGACAACACTACTCTTACGCAATAATGTGCTCCAATACAATCTGACAAGTGCCATCAAGGTCAATCAGGAGTTGGAGAAGATTAGTGTTATGAAAAATGAGGTTAGTAAGCCCAACTCTACTACAAATCAAATCACCATTTTTTCGGACACAACGGATACGCTTAGCCTAAATTTGCCTGATTTACTTTTTGTGGAGGCAGATGACAACTATTCCACTATTTTTTGGAAGAATGGGGGTGACATTCAGAAGAAGATGCTCCGAGTGAATTTGAAAAATGTTGAAAATCAGATGGATAACGTTTATACGATCCGTTGTCATCGATCCTATATTGTAAACGTCAATGCGATTAGCAATGTGAGTGGCAATACCAATGGCTACAAACTAAAGATCAGGGATTCCGATTTTTCTATTCCTGTTTCCCGCCCAAAGGGAAAAGAAGTGATTGAAAAGATTGGTCAGCTCCGCAATATGATGGAATTGTACTAGTCCGTTCGCCCCAGGGCCTTACCATTTGCCCCACCACCTTGTCTTTCACGTCAAAACCATAACGGTTTGCTTCATTGCTTTAAAATCTAAGCCCAAATTATTCCTGGTGGCGTTCTTAGGTTAAAAAATAATAATACTATGAAAAAATTAATCCTGTCCGTCATTGCATTAATGGGTTTGGTTCAATTTGAATCAAAAGCACAAACCAAATCAGAGCGATTTGATTACAAACTTGAAATTGGGTCAGATGCTATTCAGCTAAAAGCAGGCTCTGCTCAACAGATTGATTTAAATCTGATAAGAGGAGGCAGGTATAAAAGCCATCCTGCTACTCTTGGACTTTCTTCGGCATTGCCAGCGGGTATTACTGTGCAATACGAGCCGGCAGTGAATGTGATGGAGAAGAGTTTGATTACTATAGCGAGCACCAAAGAAACTAAGCCGGGTGTTTATTACGTTGGAATTAGAGCTACTATTTTGAATACTATTAAGAGTACACTGCTAAAAGTGGAAGTTAAGGAAGGTTTGGCCGAGAGTTCGGTGACTTCAGTGAATGAATAGTTAAAGCTCAAGTTTTATACTTGAATAAAAAGGGTTGCATCATTTTGGTGCAACTCTTTTACTTAAAGAAAGATCAGACTATACACCAAATGGTATGTCGATAGCAGTTGCCAGTTTATTTCCGAAAATCTCAACTCCATTTTCGGTGACGAGGAAATTGTCTTCAATGCGTATTCCAAATTTTCCTTCGAGATAAAAGGCACCATCAAAGGCGAATGTCATTCCCGGTTCTATTTTTTGTTTATTCCCCTCCACAAGGTAAGGCGGTTCATGAATGTCCAGCCCAATTCCATGTCCACAGCGGTGAGGAAGAAATTTATAGGTAGGAGTGTAGCCTTCCTTTTCCAGGACCCTTCTGATCGCAAGATCAACACTCTCGCAGGCAGCACCCGGATACAACGCGGCAATCCCCGCCATCTGACATTTTTTTGCTACGTCCCATGCTCTTCTTACCTCATCGGAGGGTTTGCCAAAAGTAATAGTGCGGGAAACATCGGATGTATATCCGTGTACACTTGCTCCGGAGTCTGCGAGAATTACTGACCCTTGTTCTAATACAAATCGTTGAAGAGTGCCGTGAATATAGCTTGAAGCCGGCCCGAAACTTCCACCACCCCAAACATTGGTGGACCCTTTGCGCTCGTGACCTTCTTTGTAGAGCCAGTCAATTTCGTCTTGAGTCATTCCTTCATAGATACTTCCCAATGCCAATACATGAACCTCCAACGAAATTTCTGTCGCTCTTCGATGAAGGCTAATCTCTTTGGGAGACTTGATCGCTCTCAATTGATGAGTGACCAAACTAGCTTCCTTATAATTACCGGTAGGAAGCGCTTTCGTTAGATTTTTATAATACCAAAAGGGAATGCCTTCATCTACTCCAATGGAGCCATTAGCCAGGCCCATGTCTTTTAAGATGGTGGCACTAAGCGCAAAGGGATCTTGGTATTCTTCCCAGGTGCGCATAGTGTTGCCTCCATACACCATTCGCTCTAGAATATTATCGAGCTCAAAGCGCGGACAGATAGCGATTGGTTCTCCTTTCTTGGGCAGAAAGAGCGCAAACAGGCGGTCATGGGCGGGGGCTTTGATGCCGGAAAAATAGAGTAAATCGGTGCTGCCGCTAAGAAAGAGTGCGTCAATTCCGTGCTCGGCCATTAACTTCCTGGCCTTTTCGTGTCTTGCTTCAAATTCGTTTCTGTCGATTTTTTCAACATCATCGATGCGAGAAGTAACTCCTTCTAGTACTTTCTCAAGGTGATCAAATCTATTTTTCATGGATGTATCAATTCATTAAATAAAAAATGCACCACATCATGCCGAGGTTGAATCCGGCATGACATAGCACTGCTCCCCAGATGGAACCTGTTTGGGTGCGAACAGAAGAAAGTAAAATTGAAACAGCCATCATCAGTAAGACCCAAGGAAAAGCAGAAGGTAACAAACGGTACCCAAATGCTGTTGCCATCAATCCGTGATGAGCAAGATGCGTTATTCCAAAAAATGTAGCTTCAGCGAAAGTAGAAATCTTTGCTCCCCATTTTTCTGCAAAGGCTTCCTGCATTATCCCCCGAAAGAAGAACTCTTCTCCAATCGGACTAAAAATCATGGTGGGCAGTGCAAAGAGAAGAAAAAATAAATAATTGGGACGAATGTCCTGAATGATTGTGCCTCGGTTAAATGTATTCATCACACTGGTGTACCAATGGTTATCTGTGTTTCCGTAGAGAGAATAGCCAATCCAATAAAGAAACACAGCACCCGCGATACCCAGAAGAAATCCCCAGATGAGCCAAACAGGCCTAGAAGGCTTGATCAAACCAATTTGTTTCCTCCCCTGATTTGTCAGAAGTAAGAAGGGAATAAGCCACATGAACACAAAGATTATGATGATGGCATTATAGTTTCCGTTCAGTACTAAGGCAAACCGTGGGATCGCCAGAAGTATTGCAAGCATTGCAATAAAAGTCCAACTCTGGGGAAAGAGCTTTTTCCAAAATGGTTTTAGTTGTAATACCGAGGGCTGCACAGAAATGAACTTACTACGGAACAAAAATCTTATTCTGCGCGAGACACCAACTTAGTTTTTTGTACACCTTGATGATGTTTTCTTTTGAGGTATCTCCTGAAAGTGATTTCAGGATTCTATCGGACAATGTTCCTTCTTTAAGAATCACTTCCAATTCAGGTTCCCATTTTTCAAGAGAAGTATGCCCGGGCTTTAGAAGGCGATGAAAGATTTCTGCCCAAACTTCTTGTGCTGTTGCAAACTCTTTAATTCCAAACAAGGCAAGGTATTCTGAAGTATAGATTTTTGCTGCCTGTCCGTATTGAGTCGTCTCATCAAGTATGCCCGCCAGAATCTCTGTTCTGATTTTCATTTGCTCTTCCAGGTTAATAAATCTTTCACTTACCAAAGCTTTTATCGTTTCAATGACTAAGGTAATGATGGCCATGTCCCCTGTAGGGCATTCTTGAATGTCCATAATACGGATCTCAATCGAGCCACGGTCGAAGCGAGGAATTGCTCCTCGTGAATTTACCCAGATGGGATTAAGAATATTTTCTGGATCGTAAGGCGCTATGTCTGCTTTGATTTTTTCGTAAATGGTATTGAGGTAGTTTCTTTTTGAAAACAGTGCCTCAGGAATCACTTTACCCGTGATCGAAGGAATTTTTGCTTGATTGGTTTTGTAATAGTTCAATCGTGTATCAAGAAAACCAGTGACCTTGCCTTCGAGAATAGGAGAACTGGCACAAAGCGCAGGGAGGATGGGAAGAACGATCCGTATCGCAGCATGAAGTTTGGCAAACTCCTCGTCATCATAAAAAGGTAGGTTTAAATGAGTGCTCTGTACGTTTGACCATCCATGCCCTCGACAATCAAAGATTTTATTGTAGATGGCATACACTTCATTGCTATCGTGTGGCCAAAGTTTTGTTTCGGTTAAAGGGTCCATAAACGGATGTGCGGCACCCGGCATCAGCATCGCATTCCACTTCTCGAGATGGGTATTGATTCTTTTAATATCATCTGCAAAAGCATTCTGTAGAGCATTGAAATTGGATTCAGGTCGCGTTGATTTCAATTCCACTACATGCAGTACCAATTCATTCGACCAGGTAACGATGCCGTTTTCAAAATCACTGCCATACTCGCCCAACTCCGCCTTGAGCAATTCATCGGTGATTGGCTTTACTTCGAGCGTATCTTTATCAACGATCATGTACTCCAGCTCTATGCCGTAGCCTTGAAAGATATGAATGCGGGTGGGTTGGCTCATTTATCGAGTTTAATTTTATTCAAAAATACTTCCATGATCATACTATACAACTTATCCTTAAGCACTTTATCTTCGATGCCTGCGTCAATACTCGGATTGTCATTCACTTCAATGACATAATATTTACCGTCAATCTCTTTCATGTCTACACCGTATAATCCTTTACCAATCAGCGAGGTAGCTTTCAATGCGGTCTTCAATAATCCAGATGGTGCCTGATCAACCGCCATCACTTCCGCATTTCCGGTTCTTGAATCTTCTTCTTGTGCATTCCAATTGAGAATTTGCCAATGGGCGGAAGCCATAAAGTATTTACAAACAAAAAGAACCTGATTGTCAATAATGCCAACGCGCCAGTCGAAAGGTGTAGGCAGAAACTCCTGTGCGATGAGCAAATCAGATTTAGCAAACATGCTTTCCCTAACTTTTTTAAATTCCTCAAGATCATTGATTTTAAAAACTCCTTGGGAGAAGGCACCATCGGGCTGTTTGAGAATAAAGGGGAAGGCCATCTTTTCGGGAAGAGAGAGGCAATTGTTTTCGGTGATCACGTAGGCCTTCGGAGTCAATATTTTGTTCGCATTCAGGAGCTCATGCAAGTATACTTTATTGGTACACTTGAGAATAGACTCGGGGTCATCGATTACAGCAAGTCCTAGTGAAGAAGCCTTTTTTGCAAACCTGAAAGTATGATGGTTTACGTTGGTAGTCTCACGAATGAATAGCGCATCGTACTGAATGAGTTGATCAAAATCATTTTTGGTAATAAACTCCGTGTTAAATCCCGCTTCGATGGCGGCTCGATAAAAACGTTTCAGGGCGCGATCGTTTGACGGTGGATGTTTATCATCCGGATTAACGAGAATTGCGAGATCATACTTTTTTCGATCTGGCCGATAATCACGCTTGCGCATAAAATACTTTTCCAACGCGACAATCAAAAGAGGCCTGTCGCTTTCGGGAACTTCTCCTAGACTAATCAGGCGGATACTTTGCAAAACCCATTTGGTCTTCTTTGAAAAAACAGCCCGTAAGGAGGGTGCCTGCACCATTTGAAAGAGTTGAATCGCAATTTTATTTAAATTCTCGGATAGTGTTGTGCCGAAATAGATATTGAACTCAACGCGATCGTATGGTTCATTCTTAAATGTTTTTTGAATGAGCTCATCAAAATCCAACGAGTCATCCCTTAGTATCGATGGAAAACGGAGATCCTGTATAGTAGATACACCGGGCAATACCTTATGCCCTCGCGCTTCGGCCAGTAGAGAAACGTAATAGCCTTCACTCTGATACTGATATGACTTGCAAAGGTTTAAGACTTTTAAATTCTTGATGGATTGATAGCCTTCGTCTGATAAGTACTTATCCGGACTGATAACGTCAACATCTTCCAGACTGATCTTCCAGCTTTCAGGTTTTTCAACAACAATCAGCTTGGGCATTTCAATTTATTCAGGTCGTCTGAGTTTCGTTTTCTTACTTTGTTTTTGGCTCGATGATCAACAGATTGGCGTCATAGGTTACAATGCCCAGCATAATACTATTGATTAGCCGGTCAAAATTTACACTGTAATATTGACTTTTCAAGGGGTTGGGATTCATAGGATCGGCCAGGTAAACATAGTTGCCTGCTTCATCGTATCCATTGATGACCGCAAAATGTCCAACGGGCTCACCCTTAATGCTGTCATATTTATTGTTGGAAGGTATTTCTCGCTGAGTTCCGTACAGGTAAGTCGCGCTTAATCCTGTAAGAATAGGGATTGATTTCTTAAGATAACCCTTAATCAATTTTTCATCGAGCTCTGCATACAGTATTTTTCCGCCAGCCTCCAGAAACTTAATGTAAGATCTGGAGGCAACTTGAATTCTACGGCTTTTGGACTTATAGTGCATCTGCCGCTTAAGATTATTGACTATTTTGGCGGGTGAGCTTTTGAACCAAGTTGGGTCAAAGATGTTGAGGTTGTAGGTATAGATAGTTGCCTTGTACCCTCGCTTCAATGCATGATTGCCCATCATTACCGCCAAGGTGCCACCTGCCTTCAGACTTTTTACTTCATCAATCACCTCTTTGAGAGAAATGGTATCTTGATAATATTCGTAGAGTGCATGAAGGCAGGTTGGCCCACAGGTTACTTCATCCGGTTGTGCCTGAATGTCAAAATTAAGAAAGATGGCTTGGCGTTGTGGCAATCTATAAAAGTTTGGAGATCAGCAAGTCAAACACCTCAACAAGAATTAATATAATAATGATCCATTCCAATGTATTACTGTCGCGTTGATGGGAGATTTCACGAAAAACGCTCAAGTTGTCTTCAATGATGCGAAGCGTATATTCGATTTCGCTGAAGCGGACACGAAGATCAAAATGTTTCATTAAGCCCTTATGAAGTGAATCAGAATATTCATCGTCCCACACCAGTTCAGGAGCATCAAAAATGTAAATGTTGTCGGCTATGTCGTTTTGCGTATTCAGTGCTTTGCCAATAAATTTCAACATATTCGTTCTGCCGATCTTCAGTCTTCCCGTTGTTTCCAGGTGTGTGGTGAAACCCCGAATTTCAGTGAGCAAGGATTCAGAAATGCCATGGTAATGATCCAATGCCACCGACTGCGCAATGTTTAGCATGGCAATACGAAATACTTTGGAGTCCAGCCGATCAACAATCACTTGATTAAACTCAAATTTCATATCCCCTTCGTGCATGCTGATCTCATGGTCATCGCGCAGCCAGTTGGGTGCCGGGTTTTTCAGATAAGCCTGCATTGCTTTGACAGCCAGTTTAATTTCATCTTCGGAGTGCCCTGAAAAGACGATGACTCCATAATTAAAATAATACTGATACCGATCCCCGCCAAAGTCATAAAAAAGTTCGGTTGAAGAATCTGCCACTGGCTTGATGTCCAAATAGGCCTTGAGGCCCTTGATATCAAGTTGATTAGCAATTAGAATAGCAGATAATTTGACCGTTTTTTCCATAACCAGTGACCCAAATTTAAGCTTTTAATCATGGCTAAGAAACTTCATAATCAATGTAAAATCGGATATTGCAACCAGATTTAGCTTCAAAAACATGAAGAAATTTGCTTACTTTATTTTCTGTTTTTCAATTACTCTGAATGGCTTTGCCTGGGGTGTAACCGGGCATAGAGCTACAGGCTTGATTGCGGAGCAATACCTTACCACTAAAGCGAAGAAGAAAATTCATCAATTGCTCAATGGAGAGTCGTTGGCTATGGCTAGCAATTGGATGGATGAAATCAAGTCAGATTCTACCTATAATTACATGTACGACTGGCATTGGGTTACTATTGAAACGGGACAAACCTATGATCAATCAAAGAAGAACCCCAAGGGTGATGTGATCATGATGCTGGAGAAAATTATAGCTGAACTCAAGACTCATAAATTGGATCCGAAAAAGGAAGTAGAGTATTTTAAAATATTACTGCATCTGGTTGGAGATATCCATCAGCCCTTTCATGTGGGATGTTGTGATGATCAGGGTGGTAATAAAGTGAAAGTAAAATGGTTCAAAAATGAGAGCAATCTGCATAAGGTATGGGACAGTGAAATGATTGATGAAACCAGATTAAGCTATACAGAATTGGCACAGGCCTTAGGCAGGCCTGATAAAAATACAATTATAGTATGGCAAAAAGGATCAGTACGCGAATGGGCGAATGAATCAATGACCTACCGAGAGCAGGTTTATGCAATAGGAGATGGCAATCTTGGCTATAAATATTCTTATAAAAATTTAGATACTGCTAAGGAGCGAATATTAAAAGCAGGAGTACGATTGGCGAGCATCTTAAATCAAATTTATGGCAAGTAATTTTTTGAGTTGATCAATTAATTGCTTGAATTGGCAATGATACCTCCAACTTTTCCCAATAGATAACAATCTCACCCTTGTTGTTACCTTCTTGTTCGATTACATAACGAAGCCTTTCTTGATGGCTCTCCTCCATTTCGGGCTTTACCTTTACGCGCACAATGTCTAGCTTTTGATCGTAGTCATCTGCCAAATGTTGTTCCCAATTCTTATTGATGATGATCGTCCATTCTTCCTTTCCCGGAATCGTAAAGAGCGCATATTTTCCTGGTGCTACTTCCACATCTCCTATCACAACTTCCTGACTAAGATCGATACTGGTTGCACGGTGGGCACCAGTTACCCAAACATTATCAAATGGAATAAGACCTCCCCAAATAATGCGCCCTCTTACAGCAGGGGAGTAGTAATTGATTGTGATGCCAGTTGAGCCGATAGTTCCTGTTGCTTTTGCTTTTAGACTTCCTTTCACCGTATCAAGAGAAGATTGCTCTTCAATGATCCGAGAGTCTTCTTTAGTTGATGATATAATTTTTGGTTTTGATTCTTTAGCTTCACTTTCATTTTTTGTATTTGAGCAATTCGATAAAAGAACAGCAAGAATTGAAATGCCAATTAGGGGTTTCATAGGTTTGATACTCATGGTTGTCATAGAGAAAGGGTTGCTATTTTAATATTCTTTTCTTCATCGTCTGTCCAGGCAAAGATGAGTTGGTTGCCTGATTTTGTCATTTGTGGGAACCCACTAGATCTTGATTCAGATGTTGATGCAATCGTCATCGAGGGTTCCTTTCGACCATCTAAATAAATTTTAGTCGCTTTGATCTCCGTTCCTTCCATCCAACTTGCCATAACGCTCTTCTCGTTAAGCATAACTATATCAACACGCCCAATAGCGCTTCCTTCATCTATACTAATCGGTTTTCCGAATGAAGCACCACCGTCAGTTGAAAAACTTAAATTTACTTTTGATGTGTCTGATGCAACAGAATACCAAACAACAGCAAGATCATTTCCATCCGCCACCACACGAGGCCCATTGACAGGACATCCGGCAATTTTCCAATTGTCATTATGAATAGATTTTGGTTCTGTCCATTGACCGTTAATTAGTCTTACGATTGACATGTCCCTTATTTCCCCATCCGACCGGTCACGATAGATAACAACAGGTCCGTTGGTGGTAATGGCGGCAGTGGTTTGACAACAATCACAAGTCTTATTGTCAAGCTCCCATTCACTAATCTTGTTTCCTTTGCTATCGAGTATGGCTGCTCTCAGGCTCATTGAACCATGATGACCTTCATGACCTTTCATACCTTCCATGCCCTCCATTACGGTATTCCGTCCATCAAGCCAGGTAACTAAAAAATTGTCGCCATAGGGGAGAAGCGTAACAAAGCCATGCTCAGCTTGCTTTTTGTCATCATGAAGCACAATTGGATCACTCCAGGT
>JANNRV010000110.1:0-7492 GCA_031401775.1 Bacteroidia bacterium
CCGTCATTATTTCGTTTCCCCCGAAATACTTTGCTGCTTCGAGATGCCTTTTCAAGAGATCGTGTGCTGCTTCAGGATCGGTTTGCTCAGCAAGAATGAGAGCGTGGTGCCAGCGCACAAGAGCCGCAAGTTTGGCGATATACTCAAGCCCATGATTGAAGATGATAGCTTCGGCTATGCCGATATGCTGGGCATTGTCAATAGGAAGTTACCAGATAGTTATGTGGGGGTTAGACGTAAACAAGATGCTAGTATCCTCGTTGAGGAAATGAAGGCGACACGTAAGGCGATAGAGAAAACCCAAAAGGCTATTGAAAACAAGCGAGAGACGAAATTCACCTTTGATGAAGATGGATTTGGTCTTTATATGGGCAAGCAAAGTGATTGGACAAAGTATGTTTCTAAACGTTACAAGATGGATTAGTAAAAATAGTTACATTGAATAAAAACTTATTGCAATGAGAATTAACAACAACCCCAGAACATCGGTCTTCTTCGTCCTATTCTTGAATTTAACTATAAACTGCATAGGTCAGGATGTGCACATAGTCAAGAGGGATGGTAGTCGTATCACAACCCGAATCTCAGCCACAAGTGATCAAGCCATTTTTACCAACTCCGGATCAATTAAATATACTGATATTGACTCGGCCTACTTTAATATAATCAGAGAGGAAGACGCTAAACTTATCAGTAATCTTAAAACAGCGGGTGTGAATTACTCAGTGCAAAGTTTTACTGATGCTGCTAAACGAGAATTGATGACTGAAAACTCACTAAAAAACAAGATCATAAATACCCCAGATAACATTCAATATCGCTTAGATAAATTTAGAGTACAAAGTGCAACCGGTTATGGTGTTCAAATTTTAGGAGCAATGGTCATAGCAGGAGCAATTGCATTGCAGTCTTCCTATAACAAAAAGTATGATGATGACTATACAACCTGGCTGAAGAAACCGACAGGGAATCCCCCCACTTCGAAGACGGTAAGTCCTGCTATTCCCGCAGCAGGTGGTGCACTCATGGTTATTGGATTTGGCATCAATGTAGATGCCTTAAAACATCTGAAAAGTAGGCCTTAAATACACTTCATTTTATCCCCCTTTAGAATTACCAGATCAATCCCCCTTTAGAATTGCCGCCTTCAAGCTAGAAGACAACGGGGTGCAAAATCACATCTACTCTCCTGTTCATTCGCATACCTCGATAGGAATCATTACTAAACACCGGATTCTCCAGTCCCCAATCTTTCCGATGGATGATACTTTCAGGAATATTTTTCAGGACCAATAATTCATGCACTGCCTCACTCCTCATTTTAGATAACCACTCATTAAACTCACGGCCACCAATGGGGTCGGTATGACTGATTAGCTGTACCTCAAACTTCTCCGTCAAATTGGGAATGGAATCAAGCCATAGCGAAAGTTCAACGGATTGAAACTCATCGATATAATAACTCCCTCCATCGAAATAAATGCTCTTACGAATTTCATCTTTTTGCTGAGCAACAACGAAGCAAGGACTTAGTAAGAATATTGCAATCCAACGCGAAATCATATTTCAACTTAACGATAAAGAAGGTCAATAAATTCCCAAGTACAGTGGTTAGAATGCAGGTTCAATAATTCAACCACGTCACCTTAGCCACCTTTCCCTTTTCCACAACACTTACAGCGACAAAATTTTCATACTCCTTATCTTCAAAATCCTTATACTGCTCTTTTCCCACAAGGTAGTTGATTGTCCATGGAATGGAGTTTGAATGACCACAAATGATAACGGTACCGCCTTTGTGTTTAGAAAGAATGGCATCGATATCTCCCGGCTTAAATGCTTCGTAGGTTAAAACCTTAAGCTTCTTCGAATCGGCCAGCGGAGCTACGGTATTTTGTGTTCGCTTAAAAGCTGTTGAATAAATCGCATCGATGGATTGATCCTTCAGCATTTCCACTAGTCGAATGGATCGTTGCTTACCGGCTTCAGTTAAGTCCGGATCTTTGGTTCTATCATCTCCCTTCTCAGCATGGCGTATCAAAATGAATGTCGTGATGTTCTCCTGAGAAAATCCGGGAGTTTGAAATACTAAAAAAGCGCTGAGGAGTATTAACCTGATCATATTATTTAAATTGATCGCTTATCGACTTAGGTACATCACAGTTTTCTTTATGGCGTGTATCTGCCAAATGAAATATCTTCCAATCGTCATCCTTATTCCTGACAAGATGAAAAGCATCGACACCGCAATGACTAAATGTTTTCCCTGCATAGAAGGCATACTTTACCCAAACTTGTGCAAAGTTGCCATCCACACGAACTTCAGGATCCCATATCATCTCACTCCAAACTTCAGCATGCGGCTTGCCTATTGATTGAAGGAAATTCTCAAGCGTACTGGATCTCAACACGGGCGCACCTTTCTTATCCTCTATGATAGTTGAGAGTGTAACTTCGTTTGTAAACGCGCTGCGAACCATGGCGCTGTCGCCTTGATGCATCCCATCGAACAACTTTTTGATAGGCTCCATAATCGTTTTTTCTGCCGGATCAGTCTGGGAAAAAGCCGGGAGTAACAATACAGAGAAGAAAAGAATAGGTAACAATCGCTTCATAGGCACAGAAAAATTATCGAGGTTGAAATTTAAACGAAATCAGGCTAACAAGGATGCTAAAAGTAAAATTTAGGGCCTTCACTCCTTTTCAACCAAGAGCTATTATTGCGAACGGATTTCATTATTAAGTTCTATTTTTGGTACCTCAACCACCCCCAGTTCTATGAAAAGGTATTTTCTTCTTCTTTTCATCCTAGCCGGAAGTCTCTCTTATGGGGCCTCCATTGATAGTCTTGAGAATATTCTTAAGTCTGTCAAAGGCGACCTCAAGGTAAAAACACTCAACGAGCTTTTCAGGGCCTGCATGAGTTCCGATCCGGTAAAAGCTATCGGGTACACGCGGGAAGCGCTGGCATTAGCCACCGACATTGATGACCGTAAAGGAATGGCTGCCTCCTATAATAATCTTGGCGTTGCCTATCGCAGTCAGGGGGCGTTGGATAAGGCACTTGAATACTATCTTTTTTCATTACGGATTTATGAAAAACTCAACAACAAAGAAGGACTCGCCATTACTAAAAATAACATTGGTACCATCTATTCTTTAAAGAAAGACTTTGGTCAGGCCATGAAGTATTTCGAGGAGTCGCATGCTAGTTTTCTGGAAATGGGAGATCAGCAGCGGATCATCGGCTCGATGAATAATTTAGGAAACCTACACAGCGATCTTCAACTTTATGAACAAGCACTTAAATACTATTCAAATGCCTATCAGCTCAGCGAGAAAAGCGGAAAGTCGTTTTCTGATCCCTTAAATAATATTGGAAATCTCTTTTTCCGGCAAGGAAATTATCAGCGGGCGGTAGAATATTACAATAAGGCGCTCACCCTCGCCAGAAAGGAAAACGATAAATCTATCATACTCAACATTACTGCCAATATGGGAGAGGTTTACGCGCAAGCGGGGCAAGGAAAAATAGCGCAGAGCTATCTGGATTCCGCACTTGTTCTCTGCAAAGAATTACAGGCCTTCATCTTCGAACCACAGATACTAAAAAGCATGTCTGTTAATTATGCCAAGCAAAACAAAATGAAAGAGGCGTATGATTTGAGGCTTCGCTATGATGCAGCCCGCGAGCGAATCTATGGCGAAGAAAGCAGTCGCAAGATTGCGCAGATGGAAATGGTACTAAGCCTCCATGAGCGGGAGAAAGAAGTGGAGGCTCTTAAAATAGTAAGTGAATTAAATACATTGCAATTGCGCAACACGCGCATGATCATTACCATCGTAGTCATGGGATTGATTTTAATGGGAGCCGTTTTCAATTTATTCTTCAGCAAGCGGAAAGTCCATAAAGAAATAAAAAAATGAAAAGAGCAGAGGCTCGGGTCATACTGGAGGAGATGACCAAAAATCCAAGTCTGCTGCGCCACATGCGCACAGTGGAGTTGGTGATGGAGGCCTACGCGGCAAAATTTGGAGAAGATCAGGATGAATGGGCTAATGCAGGTCTACTGCACGATGCTGATTATGAAGTCTTCCCCGACAAGCATCCGGGGATTATTGTAGATAAGCTCCGGGAAATGGGTGAAGCCAAAATTGCTCATGCCATTGCTGCTCATTATACAAAGTGGAATGTTTCTTATGAGACCTTACTTGACAAAGCCTTACTGGCCTGTGATGAACTCACGGGCTTTATTATCGCATGCTGCCAGGTGAGGCCGGATGGCATTACAAGCCTTGAAATCAAGTCTGTTGTTAAGAAGCTAAAGGACAAGGGTTTCGCTGCCAAAGTGGATCGGGAAGAGGTTTATAAAGGGACAGAACTTCTGGGCGTTGACCTGCAAGACCACATCGGTTTCATCATTGACGTGCTCCGAAAGAACAGAACGGAATTGGGGATCTGAGGCTGTTAAGTCCTTAAAAAAATGGATCAATCCCATTTTTAGTTTCAGCTCTAAAGAGTACTTTTGAATTCTAAACCTAAGTGATATGTTTAATCAGAATGTAGCAGACGGGGCCAATTTGTTTGTCATCATCCTTTCAGTGCTGGTTGGCTTTGCTGCTGCCATGGGCTATGTGGATTTTAAGAGAACCAAAAGAGAAGAGAATAAAGAACATTAACTGATATAAGGTTAATCATAAAAAAACCCACCGATTATTCGATGGGTTTTTTTTATGATCTTAACTTCTCATTCATTGCCCTGGACAGGAACTCCTTCAGGGTAAGGTGATTTATAGATTTTCTCAAAATCCTGCCATGCAGTCTGACCGTTTTTAAAATGGTTTTCTCCAAAGAAAAGAAGGAATTTATGGAATTCTTCCGGCTTTCGATAACCCGCCAGCGGAAACGCAGTCTTATAATCTTCGTCCAAAAAAACAACCGTGGGATAACTCATTTGATTATTCAATAACGCCATAGCGAGTTGATGGCTGCCTTTGTTTCCGTAAGGAACAAATTTGTAGATGGTTCCATTAAATTCCACATCTGCTGTTTGTTCCGCATCAAATTTTACAGGATAGAATTTCTCATTCAACACCTTGGCCACGGTGGGCTCATTAAAGGTATTCTTATCCATCACCTTACACCAACCACACCAGTCTGTATATACATCAATAAATATTTTGCGCTTCTCGGTCTTGTTCTTTTCAATCGCCTGTTCAAAAGTCATCCATTTCACGCTGCCCTCTTCTGTAAGAGAGGGTTTCCTTGAAAGAGAGGCCTCCTGAGCCATAAGGCCAGTCAACGTAGCAATCGATAAGATCAATCCTGACAAGTATTTTCTCATAAATTGTAATTCTTTCAATTTCGGTAACAAATTTAAGCAGAAAAAGGGTTCCATAGCTTGATGAATCTAAAGAAGGCATTGTAACCCTACGTCACTCCTGCATGTGTACGAAAAAAGCCGACTATGTGTTCGATTCTGTACAGAATCACCCCTCTTAACTCAAAAATTACCCCTATTTGGTCGATTTGCCGACTGGCACAACAATGGTAGCTTTGGATATTCTAAGTATGAAACTAACACGTAAAGATATTATCCTTCTTCTGGGCGTCATTGTCGCGGTAATCATTACGCTCACTACGATCGTCTATTCAGAGAGAACCTCTACGACCTCAACTACTCAAAATAAAGTCAGACCAAGTGAAAAGACAAGCCTGAATACTTCCACCATAACAAAAAAGATTCTTGGACTGGTGGACTTAAGGTCAAGAGTTTCTTATTGAATCTAAAGGATTAGCAGTTTACCGGTAAGTATAATACTGAAGCACCACCTCAATAGCTTTTTGAATGGCTCGGTTGATTGGGTAAAAATCCTTCGTGAGTTCAAAATCAATTCCATGCAATTGCATATAGTAATCGCTCATCACAGGGACTCCTTCTCCTTCTTCTATTCTTTTCTCTGTTTCAAGGTAGGCTGTTGATTGCTCTGATTTAATAATCTGGCAGGTAATCAATTCCTTCTTATTATACTTATTGGTTCTTGCCGAATAGCCAAACAAGCGGCAGATCAATCCGCGATGCTGGTATTCTGAGCAAAGTCCTACTCCTGCCTGGGTTGGATTGAGAATCAAACAAATTGAAGAATCAGACTGTTTCAATTGCTCGTACCATTCCTCCGCTCTGCCTTCTTTTTGCAAGTGAAAAGCAAAGGGAAGAAACTCAAGAGTAGTGGCTTCAATATCGGCTTTAAAGCAGCATTTGCCACAGCCTGACCTACAATGGAGTGTTGACCATTGCTGCAACTTGGCGATCTCATCATCAAGCTGATGAAACACCTTCTCCACCGCCTTAACCTTATCTTCTAACTCCACGGAGTAAAGTTAGAATAAGATTTTTAACGGTTATGTATGGCAACGATAGCTTGGATCCTGTAATCTTTGGATTGTCAACCCTCCAATTCTGTGCACGTGAAGCCATTTTCTTCAAGCAGTTGTATTGCTTGTACAGGATTTACTCCATTAGAAACTATCCTGAGAATCTTATCAGAGTCATCTAACGCAAAATTCCATTGACCTCTTCCTGCAATAGAATTTAACAAAGGCCGAAGTTTTTCTATTTCACGGGGCGATTCTACCGAGGTACTAAAAACCAATATCATTATTGAGGTTTGTAAGTAACGATGTCAATTCCAACTCCATTAGGATCAACTATCGCAAAGTGGCGATCTCCCCAAGGCTCGCTCCGCAACTCGACTTCAATGGAAATTTTTAATGACTTCAGTCTTTCGTATTCCTCATCAACATTCTCTACTTCAATCGTCAGATAAACACCTTTTCCGGGAAAGGTAGGCTGAAACAGCGGCATTTGCGTTGGATGATCCGGTAGTAAGAAACTAATTTCAGCTTGATGATCAGGCGTATGCAGAAGAAGGTAGAATTCATTTTCGAACGCTACGCCAAAATTCAATACCCTTTGATAGAACTCCTTTGTCTCCCTCAATTTAGGTGTTATAATTCCTGCGTTTAGTTTCATTTTATCTGTTGGGTTTTGTGCCGGGCATTGAGTCGCAAAGAAAAGTACTGCAATACAGATTAGAAGACGTATCGTTCTCATTTGAATCACGCTAATCCCATTTGTATCTCTGTTACATTAGCTTCAGGGTAAACAAAATCGGCATTGATATACAATTCTCGATTTACCCCGGATGGCTGCAATCCATGCTCTTGAGCATACTGCATTAGTATTCCATAACTCTTTGGAATTTCGTTCCAAGGACCTTCCTGAATGATTGAAATCGAACTGAAATTCTCTGTACGCTTGAAATGGAACTTCCCATCGTAGTCTGCGGGAATACTTCCGACCGGCAAACAAATCTCCAGTGTAAATGGCTTTGACTCATCTCCCATAAAGCCGAAGTAGTGCCAATGAATCGGTCCTGTAGGATGAAGATCGAGTCGAACGCATTCTTTGACAAGCTCCTTGGCAATCGG
>JANNRV010000111.1:0-6864 GCA_031401775.1 Bacteroidia bacterium
CCACGTTGATCCCCCATCACCAGATCAGCTTTTCCATCTGCGTTTAAATCGGCAACAGTCGTAGTGGGATTTTGTCTTTCCGTGCTGTTTCCTAAGCCGAGGTAGCTGCCGTTTTCTAAGGAAAAATTGAAACTCCCGGCCGGTCCCATATTTTTCCAATACTGTAAGGCCCCCGTTGACTTACCTAAAAGAATATCCGTGAGTCCATCTTGGTTGATATCTACGAGGTTGATGTTCTCGCTTTGACCGATATTAAATTTTATAGGTGTTAGTGATTGACCTGAAATGTCTAAACTATTTTTGCTTTTGTTAGGAATGTAGAGCAAACCTGTGCTGCCATTTTGAGGGTTGGAGGCTGTTAAAACCAGATCAAAAGTTCCATTAGAGTCAATGTCGGCAAATTGAGGTTTGAAATTGTAGAAGTTGGCAGTTGTTAAACTATAAAGATCATTGGTGATATACTTATAAGAAGTACTGAAGGGTGTTCCTGTGTTCTCAAAAAAGTAGATTGATCCCAGAAATCCATCTCCCCCATAATTGCCAACATACATGTCGAGGTCGCCATCGCCATCATGATCAAAAAAAGCCGGGACAGAGTTGTCACCCACTTCAATCATTTCATCCTGTAAGAAATCTTCTTTGTTAAAAGTGAAGTTAGGGAGTGTTGCCGATCCTGCGTTTTTATAAAACCAGGCTGAGTTTTCATAATCGATGTTTTGAAAAGTGCGCGAATAGGTATTCGGAGAGACGATCAAGTCAGGAACGCCATCAAAATCTATATCTTCTATGAAGGGCGCGGGAAAAATTGAAAAAATCACGGGTCTTGCAGGAGGGTAGCTAGAGACACTGGTCATGATGGCATTATCTTTTGTACCTGTATTCGTGAGCAGAAAGAGTTGCGGGCAGTTTTCTTCAGAGAAAAGAAGATCACGGTCTCCGTCATTATCAACATCAAGGGTTAACAAAGTCTTGCCCCCGGCATGCTGTGTTCGTCCACCGGAAGCCAGACAGGTTTGTCCAAAAGCAAACGATCCGCAGGAACACTCTTCAAAACCACCAAAGCTTTGAGTTATACGTTCAAGTTGTAGAGAATCACATTTCCCGGTTTTTTCAATACTTAAATTTTTATGATACTCAACCGTGCCTGTTCCTACAAATTTTAAATTAAGAATGTCTAAATCTCCGTCTCCATCAATATCATCAATGGCAGGAATGTCACCGGCATTTACTTTAAGATTTATGTTTCCGCTAAACCCCTTCGTAAGGAGTGGAAATCCGGGATTGTATGTTCGCCATTTCAAAGTTTCTCCGTTCTTGGTAACATTGACAAACACGACAATGCCAAAAGGGTCACTGGTGAATAAATCTTTTTTCCCATCGCAGTTAAAATCGCGGAGTAAAACCCATTGACTTACTTCTATGGGGAAGAGAAGCTCGTACTCAGGCGCATATTGGTATTGATTGTTTGCATTGAGAAAGGTGATCAGCTTATTAGCCGATCGGTCAAAAATCACCAAGTCCTGTTTCCCGTCTCCATTCAGGTCCATCGTATTGAATTGTGCGGAGTTAAAACCACCTGCCCAAGGGATGGAAAGCTTCTTCCCGTTCACTTCTACATCGATGCTCTGATCAATGGAATAGGAGAACTGTGCCCGCGCGGCAAGAGTGGCAAGAAGGAAGCATAAACACAGACCAATACGCGGCATAAAATTTTTCTTCAGTGAACTAACGATGACTACCCCTTAGCTGTTATCTTGCCTTGCAAGATAATCTGATTTTTCACGATAGTTTAGATTCACGGGTCTATGGACATCAAATCTCTCTACCAAAAATATTTGCAATCCGAAAAAGTGACCACTGACACTCGGCATATCACCCTAGGTTCGGTATTTTTTGCATTGAAGGGCCCAAATTTTAACGCCAATACTTTTGCTGAAGAGGCTTTGAAGAAAGGAGCTGCGTATGCGGTGGTGGATGAGCAAGCTTACGCAAAAGATGAGCGTTATATTTTAGTAGAGGATGGACTGGAGGCGCTACAAAAACTTGCCCGTTATCATCGCGATCAGTTAAAAATTCCAGTGATAGGATTGACCGGTTCTAATGGGAAGACTACCACCAAGGAATTAGTAAACGCGGTGCTAAGCAAAAAATTTAGAACCTATGCTACGAAGGGAAATCTCAATAATCATATCGGAGTTCCGGTGACCATTTTGGCGATTGATTCTTCAATAGAGATCGCGGTTGTGGAAATGGGAGCGAATCATGTGGGCGAGATTGCAAGTTTGAGTGCTATTTCAAATCCTACTCATGGCTTTATTACTAACATTGGTAAAGCACATATCGGCACCTTTGGTGGATTTGAAAATATCATTAGGGGTAAATCAGAATTGTATCAACATTTGATTAAAAATAATGGACAAGTGTTTATCAATTCACAAAACCCTATTCTTGCCAATATGGCAAAGCGTTTTAAGGCCCCTTTATTTTATCCTGCTCCGGGTGACTATTATCATTGTGAGTTGATGGATGCCGATCCTTTCATTCGCTATAAAGAGGAAGACGGAACGATTGTACAAACTCAATTGATGGGAGATTACAATTTTGAAAACATTGCTGTTGCCCTTTGTATAGGAAAATTTTTCGGAGTAAAGTCAAATGATGCTAATCAAGCAATCGAAGAATACATTCCGGGCAACATGCGTTCTCAAGTTTTAAAGAAAGGGACGAACACCATTATCCTTGACGCTTATAATGCCAACCCAAGTTCGATGGAGGTAGCCATCAATAACCTTTCCGGAATGAGCGCGAAACATAAAGTGGCCATTTTGGGTGATATGTATGAGTTGGAAGATGAGGCAGAAGCGGAACACCGGAGAATCGGTCAATTGCTTAAGGACAAAAAGATTAGTGAGGCATACGTTTGCGGAGAATTGATGATAGCAGCTCTAAAAACCAATTCATCAATCCGGCATTTTACGACAAAGGAAGAGCTTATTAATTGTCTTAAAAAGAATCCGATTCAAGACTCCACGATTTTGGTTAAGGCTTCCCGTGGAATGGCACTGGAAAAAGTTGTAGATTTTTTGTAAGATTTGTTTAAACAATCAAACTATGGACTTTTCTCAAATCTTGAAATTCCTTCACGCACTTTCAAAAAACAATGATCGCGTCTGGTTTGAAAAAAACAAGGGTACTTACCTTCAGGCGAAGGAAAATTTTGATGCTTTTGTCAGCGCATTTTTAATTGAATTGATCAAGTTCAATCCTGACATGGCCGGTCTCAATCCCAAGAAACTGGCTTTTCGAATTTATCGTGACGTACGATTCAGTAAAGACAAAAAACCTTACAAGATGAACATGGGTGCCGGCTTTTCGCCCGGTGGGAAAATGATTCAGGAGCCGGGATATTATTTGCATATAGAACCTGGCAATAAGAGTTTTATAGCGGGAGGACTCTATATGCCGGATCCAGCCAATCTTGGAAAGATAAGACAGGAAATTGATTACAATGGAGAGCGGCTTGAAAAAATTCTTAAGGATAAGAAATTCACAAAATGGTTCAAGGGCTTTGATGACTTTGATAAACTAAAGACAGTGCCCAAAGGATTTGCCAAAGATCATCCGAGGTTGGATTGGTTGAAACATAAGAGTTTTATCGTATCGCATCCGTTCACCGACATAGAGGTAAAAGAGAAATCTTTTCTAAAGAAAATTGCTATTGCAAGTCAGGCGATGAAGCCGTTGAATGAATTTTTAACTGAAGCAATTGCCTAAATGCCAAGAACGGTTTTTAGTTTGGTATACCCACTTTGGCTAAGGGGAATTTGAACGCCACTTTTCAGCAAAGCAATATGACTTTCTTTTTCTAAGGATTCAATTCGGGTGAGTTCCTGAAGATTAATGATGTAAGAACGATGAACCCGAACGAATTGTGCTGGATCAAGCACACTTTCAAAGTGACTCATGGTCTTCTTTTTAAGATTCATTCCGTCTTTAGTGTAGATTTTAACATAATCATCGTACGCCTCGAAGTAGTGGATTTGATTTACGGGAAAGATAAGAATATTGGCTCCTTTTTTCACCACTACACGATGGCGCTCTTCCGGTTGGTTAGAGATTTCTGGAGGCAAATCATTAGATAAGTGAGCTGTCATTACATTTCGTTGTGCAAGCCATTTTCGGATAGCCTTATCAAACCGATCCTTACTAAATGGTTTTAATAGATAATCAATTGCATGCGCCTCGAATGCTTTGATCGCATATTCATCAAATGCAGTAGTAAAGATTACGGAAGTAGGGTGTTCCACAAGCTCCAGCATTTCAAAACCATTGATCTTCGGCATTTGTATGTCTAAGAAAATTAAATCAGGTTGATGTTGAGCAATCGCTTTCACACCTTCAAAGCCATCATTGCATTCTTGCACAATATGCAGATCAGGGTAGTCTTGCAAGTATTCTTTTACCAGACTCCTTGCCAAGGGCTCATCATCAATAATTAGGGTTTTGATCATAGGGTCTGAGGAATTTTAAGAACAGTAAGGAACGTAGTGTTTTCCGTTTGTGTTGTGAGTAAGTCATTTTGCGCATAAAGCAAGTATAATCTTCGCTGTATTGAATTTAAACCAAACCCCGTTCCTTTTCTCGGTTGTGAAGTAACTGGATCAAATGGATTTCTTATTTCGATGACGAGTTTTTCATTTTCTATTTTTGCTTTTATGGAAATGGTGATATCACCTACTTGATCATACAAGCCAAACTTAATGGCATTCTCCACAATGGGTTGCAATAAAAGGGCAGGTAATTTCATATCTGGACTTTTTTCATCATGCTCAATGACGGAGGTGAGCCGATGCCCAAAGCGAACTTTCTCAATGGCAAGATAAAGTTCAAGATGTTTAAACTCTTCCATTAGCGTAATCAATTGCCGGTTATCTTTTCCTATAGTGCCTCTAAGAAAATCGGAAAGTTGGTGAATCATCGTTCGGGCGTGTTCGGGCTGTGTGCCCACCAGTGCGCTAATGGAGTTAAGGCTATTGAATAGAAAGTGAGGCTGTAACTGTAGTCGCAAGCTAGAAAGCTCCGCTTCACGGGCAAGACGCTCGCTATCTTGTTTCCGCTTTTCGCTTTCTTGTTGATCACTAACATAAACCCATGACCAGGTTAACACGGCAATCAGCATTATCATAAGCCAGGCAAAAGCACCTCGGACGACAAGAGAGTTTTCAAGAAATAATTTGTATTCGGGCACCTCCGACAATAGATCAAATAATATCAAGCGTTGTAGGAAAACGCACAAACCAGCAAGTGCAATACTCCACGTGAGGACATAAAATGAATTTTTCCGGCCGGGCCGGTAGGAATGCATAGAAGTATTAATGGTATACCCGGCTATCGCCAGTACTAATTGCGTAATTCCTGCATCAATAATTGATGATCTCAGGTCAAATCCAATTTGGACCAGGACAAGTGCCTGATCAAAAAACCAAACCAACCACCAGCCTGCATAAATCAGCGCAACCTTATACTTTGGAAGGGTTGGTTTTGACATGGTTTAAAATACAGGGCTATGTGCCAATTGTAAAGAAGCTGCTCGCTTATGAACGCCATGGATATACGAACTTGCCTCCTCAACTTCTTGTATCTGCGAATATACTTCGAGTCCGTCTTTTATTTCATTCAGATGGAATAATTCTGACACATTTACAAATTCCCACTTCACCGGTTGGTGGCGATCATTAAGGAAATAATCTTCCTCGCGGATTCCCAGGATGCGTGCTTTCAGGATAGCCTCTTCAAAACTATTCGCCAGAATTAGCCGAAGATGCTCATCAAATTGGGATTTGGTTTGATCAGCTCCGTTCGAAATTTTGAATATGATTTTTGCGATGTACCAGTTCATACTATTTTATAGTTAAGTAAGGATTGGTTCTCTTAATAACTTTTAATGTCAATGCCTCCGAAAATACAGGTTCCTTTAAGGATCAGCACTTTACTTGGATCAACGACCTCTGTGGTCATGGGGCGCTTATCATCAATGCCTCCAAAAATAGTTACCACCTCGGATTTGATGCTCCAGTTGGCTGGCACAAGCAGCTTGGTACCGCCAAACACCTGAGTCAATTCAATACTAATTGTGTTCTTGAAGTCGGCCTGCATAAGATTGAGATCAGTGCCGCCAAATACGGTGGTGATCTCACCTCCCTTAAAGTCCTTGGAAATAACGTTCCTCTTATTTTCGCCAAAGATTGTGACGGCATCAATGATATCTTCGGAGGAGTTTATGGATGAACCACGCATGCCTCTGAAATTAGTTCGTGGTCGGAAGATCATATACAATCCAATGGCGATAATAATGGAGGGCCAGAGGTAAGGTCTTAGGTTAATTTCGTAGAAAAGGTCATCCATCATAAAGACCGCTCCTACAGCCACTGCAATCATCCATCCCCCCGGGCGGAAAGACTGGCGCACTCCAATATATAATCCAATGGCGATCACCAACGTTTCCCAGGAGAAGAGCCAATGAGGAAAATCGATTCCGGCCTTACGCGCTAAAAATACAGCGCCAACAATAACGAGAATAATTCCTCCCCACACTCTTCCAAAGCGGTTGTCAAATTCGCTATTACGTTTTCTTCTTAAGTCTTTGTTATCAGTTTCCATAAGCAGTTAAATTTTATACTCGAAGAAACGGAAGACTTTGACTCATAGCCAGAGCAAAAAGGCCGGATTAGGCGGATTGTAGGTAAACCAAGGATAGGTGTCGGTAAATGATTCCTTTAAGGGTAGTTCTAAAAACTCCATGTACCCTTCTCTTTTGGAGAAGGGTGACGGGTTGAGGTCATCAAAGGCAAGGTTTTTAGAACT
>JANNRV010000112.1:0-2211 GCA_031401775.1 Bacteroidia bacterium
GATACCTGCTCCAACTGCAACGAAGGCAAGATATCCACCTTTCTTAATAATGTGATGATCAAGTTCTCCCCGACTCATCAGGTCATACAGCGTGGGGATAGTGGCAACGGAACTATTCCCCAACTTGGATATAGTCATCGGCAATATATCTTTAGGAGCCCGGTGGGAGCCATATAACAGTTGAAGTTGTTCCAGAATAGCTTCATCCATTTTATTGTTAGCCTGATGGATGAGAAATTTGTCGATCTCTGTAATGGAAAGCCCGGTCATTTCAATACTTCTTTGAATGACCCGAGGTACCAGCTTCAGCGCCTGCTCATACAATTTACGCCCTTTCATTTTGATAAAAAGATGATCCTTTCCATAATTTGGATTGGAGGACTTATCTAAATGAATGACATAAGTCTGACCATTGGCAAAGGTCTCGGTATAGTGGTTAAGAATTCCTATTGGTTGATTACTCATCTGAGCCTCAAGAAAAACTGCTCCAGCGCCATCCGAATAGATCATACTGTCACGGTCGTGAGGATCGCAAATTCTGGAAAGCGTATCGGTTCCAATCACCAGGATGCGTTTTGCATCGCCTGATTTAATGAAGTAATTGGCCTGAATCATGGCCTGAAGCCAACCTGCGCAACCGAAAGGAAGATCGTAGGCAACTGTTTTTGGATTATGAATTTCCAGGTGTTGTTTTACCCGAGAGGCCAATGAAGGAACAATGTCACTCCTTAAATTATCGGCACGGATATCGCCAAAGTTATGGGCGACAATAATATAATCCAGTGTTTCTTTATCAACTCCGGCTGATTCAATGGCTTTTTGTGCAGCAAAGAACGCAATGTCGGAAGCGACAAGATCATCAGTGACATATCTTCTTTCTTCTATACCCGTAATGGCCTGGAACTTTCGAATGATTTCGTCATTACTTTTTAAAATAGGAGTTCCATCTTGTTCGTAGAATTCATGGTGTGCAAAATGGTCGTTGGCTATCCTTCTCGTGGGAATATAAGACCCACTTCCAATGATAACAGAATGAGGCTGCGATGTCATTGGCCAAAGGTAAAATTCCCTATGATATTGCCAAGTGTTAGGCTTGAAAAATACTTTTTGGTTTAACGTACCCTCGTTAGGTGGGCCTAACTAATACTACCCGATTGCTTTCAGTCTTTGCAAAAGAGGAGGATGAGAGTAATGAAAGAAAACGTAGGCAGGATGTGGATATAAGTTACTCAATGAATCAACAGACAATTTCTTCAAGGCATCGGCAAGCGCAGTGCCACTGAAGGTTTCCTTAGCATACGCATCGGCTTCAAATTCATTCTTGCGACTCAATAGACTCATGAGCAATCCGGTAATGCCCGAGATAGGAGAGAAGAGGATACCAAAAGCAACGAGATTAAGATGGATAGCTTGCTGGCCTCCGCCCAAAGCAAACGATAGGTTTTCGTTAAAAACCATTTTTGATAAAACGAATAACATAAAGAACACTTGAACGACAGAGATAATATAGCTTAAGACAATGTGCTTCTTTTTAAAATGACCGACTTCATGTGCAAGTACCGCCACTAATTCTTCCGTAGAGTGATTGCTTATTAGGGTATCATAGAGAACTATTTTTTTCTTTTTACCGATGCCAGAGAAAAAGGCATTCGCCTTCTTGGACCGTTTTGATCCATCCATGATATAGATATTATCCAATGGGAAACTTACTTTTATTGCAAATGCCTGAATGGCTGTTTTTAGGTCTCCTTCTTGTAGAGGAGTAAGTTTATTGAACAAAGGCAGAAACAGGGAAGTATAGAACATGTTCATAAGGAGAATAAATAAACTGGCAATCGCTCCAAACCAGATCCAAAAATTCGGGCCAATTTTTTGAATAAGTGTAATCAACACGGTAATCAAAAGCCCACCAATAATTGCCCCCAGCAAATAACCTTTAAGTTTATCCGCGAAAAATGTTTTAACAGTTGTTTTGTTGAAGCCATATTTTTCTTCGATGACAAACGTGGAATGCCATTGAAAGGGGAGGGTGAGTAAATCAGAGACAAGCACCAATACACCGAAGAATGCCAACGCTAGTGAGATATCATTATCGAGATATAATCGCAACCCTTGGTCAAGCATTCCGAAACCACCAAAAAGAAGCATAAGCAATGAAAGCACAAACCCAAAGGCGGCAGTAAGAAAACCAAAGTTGGTTTGATCGCGATG
>JANNRV010000113.1:0-14918 GCA_031401775.1 Bacteroidia bacterium
GAACGTGTGCGGACTTTACGGCAGCCAGCAATTGTTGTTCAGTGGCATTTGGTCTCGGAAATAAAATATTCTCACGGATCGTGCCTTCAAATAAAAAATCATCCTGTAAGACAACACCTAATTGGCTTCGATAGCTGTCCAGCGATACTTTGCTTAAGTCAACACCATCCACGGTAATGAACCCACTCTGAGGATTCAGAAAAGAAGCAGCTAAGCCTGCAATGGTAGTCTTACCCGATCCTGAAGTACCAACCAAAGCAGTGACTGACCCGGACGGTGCAAGAAAAGTAATGTTTCTCACCACTTCCTTTCCTTCCTGATAAGCAAATGAAACATCATTAAAATGAATATCGCCCCTGATGCTTCCAATGGTAGTACTGCGCACCGTGCCATCATCTTCGGGTGTCATATTCATTAACTCCTCCGTGCGATCCAATCCGGCAAATGCTTCGGTCAATTGGCTGCCGATATTACTCATCTGCACTATGGGTGCAATCATAAATCCAAGGTAAAGCGTGAACGAAAGAAATTCTCCAAACGTAAGCTGCCCCTGGATGATCATGTAACCACCGATGCCCATGATACCTGTTGAGGCGAGACCTAACAGGAAAGTGGCTGAACTGGTGATCAGACTTGTAGAAGTTAAACTTGCCTTTACATTCAGGAAAAGTTTTTCAACACCTGATTCAAAGCTCTTGATCTCTTGTGCCTCGGCATTAAAACCTTTGATCACACGAACACCATTGAGTGTTTCGGTAAGTCGGCCCGTAACTTCTGCATTGAGTTTCCCCCGCTCTCTGAAGATAGGCCTGATTTTAGAAAATGCTTTCAATGAAATCAATCCAAAAATGGCGACCGGTACTAATACATATAAGGTCATCAATGGGCTGATCCTAATCAGCAATACCATGCAAATGACGGAAGTAAGTACACCTCCAAAAAGCTGGACAAGTCCGGTACCCACCAGGTTGCGAACACCCTCTACGTCATTCATAATTCGACTTACAAGGGCACCTGATTTATTATTGTCGAAAAAGCTGATCGGCAAGCGCAAAATCTGTTTCTGAACTTTGGATCTTAAAATGGAAATGAGTCGCTGGGCTTCTACGCTAAGAATCTGGGTAAGCGCATAGGAAGTTACTGACTGGATAAGAATAGCACCCGCTACCGCCATCAAAATCATCTTTAACATTTCGATGTTGCCCTTAGCAATCACATCATCCATCAAGTATTGGGTTGCACCCGGCAAAACCAGGCCTGCCAGACGACTAACGATAATTAACAACAAGCCCACCAAGAGAATATTTTTTCTGGGCCAGATGATGGTAATAAAAACCTGCTTTAGTGTTACTTTCGATTTGCTCATGCTCTAAATAAATAATAGGTGAATTCGCCTAATCACTGGACGTTCTTAGGGTTTTTTTAGTCTATGCTCTTGAATTAATTATTGACGCTCAATGATAACAGCACTCAGCGGCTTGACTGTAAGCCATGGAAAAGTGTAAGAACCGGTTGGCACTTCAATTTTGGTGAAATCACTGCGTACCACTCCGTTGTTGAAAATTATGTTGTATGGATAAACTGCTTTCGAGTCATTTGCATTAATGCGAATAGTACCGATTACAGGCAGATTTACTCCGCTTATCTGTTTCTCTGCATTATAGAGAGTACCGTCAATTTTCATAGTAGGGTTAGTAATATCAAGTCCACCCGAAGGAATTTTTACCAATTCGAAAGTAACAGCAATTTTACCATCTGAAGTTACATACTTCCATTTGCCTTCTGCGGAAGTAAAGCCGGGGTCTTTGTCTTTAGAACATGCCAATAGGACCAATAACAGGATTGCGATTCTTATCTGTTTCATCGTATAAAGATCATGAATTTTAATTGAAGCGAAGTAATTGTTCGCTGCTTCATGTCGAAAGAGAACGATTGTCTTACGCTGAAAGTTCTTTCACAATTGATATCGCCTTGTCAATTTCCTCAGGGCTATTAAAAATATTGGTGCAGTGCCGTACCCCGAAAACATCGCCTTGAGACCGTGGTCGCATCCTTGCTTTGGCCCAATATTCATCCTGAATTTTTGCACCGGTAAGCCCTTGTATCGTATACAGCGTGATTCCCGCGCACATTGCGTCTTCATCGGGGGAGAAAATGATTACTTTTTTGTTGGCACGAAGACCGGCACGCAGGCGATCTCCTAAAAACTTAATTCGCTCATAAACACGTTCAGGGCCTATTTCAAAATGAAAGTCCAGAGCTGCTTCCAATCCTTTCAGCACCGAAAAATTTCCCGTTCCACGCTGTGTGAACCGAAACCCTTCATCCGTATGATCGTCCCAACGGCCACTGGCCACCGTGGTCCAGATATCTTTCATTCGGTCTGCCTTTACAAACATAAAGCCTGTACCCGCGGGAGCTCCCATCCATTTATGAAAGCAACCCACATAGGCATCGCAGTCAATATCTTTTAGATCAATTTTGATTTGACCAACAGGCTGTGCTCCATCCAACACCGTGAAAATTCCACGTTTCCTGGCTTCAGCACATATTTCTTTCACCGGTAGAATAGCACCACTGCTTGTAATCATATGCGATATCATCAACACTTTGGTCTTTGGGGTAAATGCCTTGGTGATGATATCATATACTTCGGAGGAACTGTGGGCAGGCTTGGGCACCGCTACCATTTTGAAAACCACACCATATCTTTTTTCTTTCACTAACCAGGAAGATTTTCCACCTGAATGTTCCTGATCAGTAGTCAATATTTCGTCTCCCGATTGAAGGCTGATGCCATTGGCGATGTAGCTCATACTGTTGGTCACATTATCCGTCATGGCGATCTCCAGTGGATCGCAGTTGAACAAGCGGGCTACTTTGGTTCGTATGGGCAATAGGTTATTGTAACCGCTGATATACTGTTCCTTGTTGTCATCTTTATAGGCCCAATCCGCAACATCCGTGGCCATGGTATGAATGTGTTTTACCATAGCATCCACTACGGGCTTGGGCATGGCGCCTACTGTGCCCGTATTGAAAAAGACTTTATCCGGAGCCAAGATAAACTGCTTCCTTATTTTTTTCCAGTAGGCAGGGTCCTCCAGAGAAGGGAACAAACTCTTACTGTCAATTGGATTAGTGGTCTGGTTAAAGCCATTGCCTGCTAATGTCGGAAAAGCAAACGCGCTTAAACCAAGAGACTTAATAAGGTTTCTTCTAGATATCATTCGAGTATTTAGTAAGTTTAAAATTATAACATGTTGAGCTTGTCGGGCTTCGTCCCCGATAGCAATCGAACCTAACAATTCACTTCAGTTTGTCTTGCTGTGCTTATACTACTTGCATCTTCACAAGTCGATCCATGGTTTCGTCAGGGCCTTGCTTGTTCTTGATATTATTGCGGATATCTTCAATTAGTGCGTCTGCCTTTTCGCGAGGATAGCCAAACTTTATGGCAAAAAGCTTACTTAGCTTGGCCTCTTCGAAATGGACCTCATTATCGATACTCATCATGTGAACGAGATCATAGAGCTGATGAAACTTCTTCTTCTTATCCTGTGGAACTTCAAATTTTATTCCAGAAGGGTTTTTCCGAATCTCTTTCAATTGATTCTCAGAAATCCCATTGCGCTTAGCGATCGTTTTCAGCAAATCATATTCGACATCTTCAAAATTGCCATCGACAGCAGCCATTTCAATTAGGTTTTTCATGTGGCTCTTGGCGGTGCCCTTGCCCTGATGGAAAAGGCTTAGAATATCAGTGAAATTCATGGTGTGAGATTAAGAGGTTTGAGACTTTGAATGTACTATTTTTTGTCTGGCAAGGAAACAAAGCCTCCTTAGTTTGCTTAACTATTTTCCTTTCCAACCCGGCCCCCTCACTACCCTGCCCGGCTTGGCTCCTGTGTGCTCTCCCTTCTCCAAAACCTGAGTTCCATTCACAAATACGTGTACCATGCCCGTTGCATATTGGTGGGGTTTTTCAAAAGTGGCATTATCCTGAATTTTGGTAGGGTCAAAAATTGCTAAATCTGCAAAATAGCCAGTCTGCAGACTTCCTCTCCTCTTGATTTTCAAATTAGAAGCAGGTAACGAAGTCAGTTTACGAACAGCCTCCTCTAAGGGAATCACTTTTTCATCACGCACATATTTTCCCAGCAGGCGGGCAAAATTTCCATAGGCCCTGGGATGATCATTTGATTTCAAGAAGACGCCTTCCGCAGCAGGTGAACCTGCATCTGATCCAAAACTGAGGTAGGGCAATGCAATCTGACGCTTTACATTCTCCTCACTCATCATAAAATAAGCGGCATCTACGCGGGTACTATCGGTTATTACTAAATCCATAGCTGTCTCCTCTGGAGATTTTCCATAAATTTTTGCAACCTCAGCGAGCGTCTTCCCAGTAAATCTTTTTAAAGAATCGTTGGCAAAGCCTAATAACAACACGCGTTCAGGACCGCCTGCCAGCAGCAAAAGGTTTTCCCATTTATCAGATGGCTTTCTCATTTCCTCCAATGCCTTCTTACGAATCTTGGGATCTTGAAGACGTTTGATCCATTCTTTAATTCCTCCTTCTTGTACCCAAGGTGGCATGGATGCATCTAAGCCTGTTGCTCCTGCTGTATAGGTATACATGTCTGCAGTGACTTTCAAGCCCTCCTTATTTGCTTTGTCAATTTTTGCCAACACAGAATCAAGTTTCCACCAGTTATCCTTGCCCCCCATCTTTAAATGATAAATCTCTGCAGGTAGTTTTCCTTCCCGCGCAATGCGAATGGTTTCATCTACCGCTCCGAAAATAGTGTTCCCTTCACTGCGCATATGCGTGATGTACATGCCTCCATATTCACCTGCTACTTTACAGATTTCAACGAGCTCTTCTGTATTTGAATAGTTGGCAGGTGCATAGATAAGTGATGAGCCCACACCCATCGCGCCCTCTTCCATGGCTTGCTTTACCAACGTTTTCATTCGTTCAAGTTCTTCTGCATTCGGTAAGCGATTAGCATATCCTAATTCATGCACTCGCACAGATGTAGCACCAATAAATGAAGCCACATTAGGAGATACGCCCCGTTTTTGCAGCGACTCCAAATATTCTCCAAGCGATGTCCAGTCAATATCGTATTTATAGTCAGGGTTGCGCCTCATGGCATCAAGCGCTTCGGCTTTCATTTTATCATTCAGGGGGCCCATGGAATTTCCTTCACCAAATACTTCCAGCGTTACGCCTTGTCGTATATCGCTCTGCGATTTTCCGTCTATGATTAATGATTCTACTGCCCAACTCAGCATGTTGATAAATCCCGGAGCAACCGCTAACCCTTTTGCATCTACTTCTTTCTTGCCTACTGCCTTAGAAAGGTCGCCAATAAAGGCAATGGTATCTGCATTGATCGCCACATCAGTAACAACTCCAGGTTTACCGGAGCCATCATAGACGGTGCCTCCACGAATAACAACATCGTATTCTTGTTTTTTGCAACCTGCAAGGATCACAGCAAACAACAGTGAGTAAAAAAGGTATTTCATAGTGGATAAGATTTGATATTTTATTTATTTCTTCGAATAACCTTTCCTGGATATTTTTTTGTTGTTTCCCCTAGCACAAAAACCTCTACACCATTGACCCACACTTTCTCAATACCAACGGATTGAAGTTGTGGCTTCTTCGGTGTCGCCCTATCGGCCACAGTCGTAGGATCGAAAAGAACCAAATCAGCAAAATTGCCAACAGCGATTCTTCCCCTCTTCTCCATACCCAGGTTATCAGCCGACAATGACGTCATCCTGCGAATGCCATCTTCCAAGGTCAGAACCTTTTCATCACGCACATACTGTCGCAATATTTTAGTGAAAGCTCCATAACCCCGAGGATGTCTTCCCACCCCTGAACCATCAGAACAAATATTGGTATAAGGCCACTTCATAATTTCAGCAATATCTTTTTCCTCCATGCTGGTGGCAATAATACTTTCTTCTCCTTTTTTGGATTCTACTTCAGCAATAAGATCCATCAATGTTTTTGGCGGATCGGTTTTCCGGAGAGCCGCAATTTCTGTGAGCGTTTTGCCAACATAGCTTGTGTCGGGGCTATATCGACCAATGAGCATCCCATCGGAGGGAGCTATTTCATTCAAAATAAATTCGGCTGTTTTGCGATTCTTAAAATCGCGATTAGGAAACAGTACAGTCATGGTAGATTGCCAATAAGCATAGGGATAAATATCGGCCGTGAGATTAATCCCGACTGCCCGAGCCGAATCTAATTTTTTAATTAGCCTGTCTGATTGGCCCCAGATACTTTTCATCGCTAACTTTGTATGAGAAATTTGCACCGGCATTTTTGTGACTGCACCAATGTTGATGATTTCATCTAGTGCTTTCCAGAAATAACGATCCTCACTGCGGATGTGACTGATGTATCGTCCGTTTGATTCTGCTGCCACTTTTGCCAATTCTATTACTTCATCGGGGTGAGAAAAAATTCCCGGATCGTATTCAAGACCTGTTGACAAACCAATAGAACCTGCTTCCATGTCAAGCTTCAGCATTGATTTCATCTTTTCGATTTCTTCAGGCGTACAGAACCGCTTGAAGTTTCCTACGATTACCGAGTCCCGTAAGGTGTTGTGACCTGTGTAGGAAGCTACGTTTATGGCTACTGTTGCTTGTTCTACCTTCTTATAGAAATCACTAAGTGGAAAACTGGAATCTCCATCTTGTCCTACCACAATAGTCGTTATTCCCTGGCTTACACAAGATGGCATGTCGCGAATCTCAAACATTCCCCAATCATGATGACTATGCGTATCGATGAAGCCGGGCGCTAAGGCCATGCCTTTTGCATCCACCTCTGTGGTCGCGATGGCTTTTGACAAATCACCTACAAAAGCAATGGTATCGGCATTCATCCCGACATCTCCCTTAAAGGAAGCATTTCCAGAGCCATCATAAATTACAGCGTTGCGGATAATGGTTTCAAACTTTTGTTTTTGGCAAGACAGCATACTGCCTGTCAACAGGAGAAGGATTATTATTTTTTTCATGAGGAGATTTTACCTAAGCGTAAGAATAACGGGAAGTTAGCGCTTTGCCGGTCACTTTTCCAGAGAGGTCGGATTTCTTTTATAAAATCGTCCACGGGATTTATGCGATTGGCTTGAATGTACTTCTGAACGGAAGACCAGGTGGAGAGGTAGCCTTGAAATTCATGCAGTGTCCAATCTACCAAAATGTGAAAAGCCGGAGTTACAATTTCCTGAAAGGGAAATGGAATAGTTTTGTAGTGTTCGTCAATTAACCTTCGCTCTTTATCCCAATAGGGGCCAACGATCTTAAAATAGAAATCATGAAGACGTTTATCAATTTCAGGATTAATGCTTACCAAGCAGTAACCCCAAACCGCAATGATCTCATCTTTTTTTCCAACTCGCTGAACCTCGTTATAAAATTTTGGAATATCAAACCAGTGGATGGCTTGAGCTACTGTGATGAGATCGAATTGCTGATCAGGGAAGGTGGTCTTCTCTCCTGCCTTGGAATAAAAAATATTTTCTGCCTTAAATGTGTTGGCCAATTGTTTCTCACTAATGTCAGTTGCTTCTACTATTTTAAATTGCGTTGAAAGATCACGCGCTACTTGTCCATTGCCTGTTCCGCAATCCCACGCAGAATCAAATTTTTTGACATGTTTGAAAATAAAATCGTAAAGCGCTTTCGGATAGGTAGGCCGAAAGGTTGCATACTGTTGGGCGTGATTAGAAAATCTGTCTTTAGTCAAAGGGAAGACTCGTTCAAAATCTTTAACCCCAAATTAATCCAAATTTTGTGGTTAATGAATAGTCTTATTAACTGATTTACCCTTGGTGATTGCCAATCGCAAGCTAAATAGTGACAATACTAAAGTTACTGGTGTGAAAATGAGTTTTTCCAATTCATTTATAGAAAACAAGTTTCCTATCGTATTGATAAAAAAAAGAACAAACATTGCCCAAAGCCCAATCCGTATGACAACTTGATTTATTCTCCATTTCAGAAAATCAGCATACAACGCCACAATGGTAATCATCAATAATTTAGTGATATAGACACCACTTCAAAGGACAACATTTGAGAGAAATTTTCAAGCCTACCTCCCCACACTATTTGGTATGGGATTATCCCTGTAATTACGAGTATGTGAAACCCAATAATCATCGATAGGCTTATTAACAACCCGTAAACTGCCAATTGCTCAGATAAATAATTCTTCAGAATCAATATAGATAAGTCCCCCTAATCAAACTACTTTGACTGTAAAGTTTGCAACAGCATGTCATTGTGAGCACAAGGATCATTGGTCTCGAACTCCATTTCATAATTAAGTCAAAGTTAGTATTTCAATTTTACAATTCTATTTTTTCCCATTTCTGATACTTCTCCCCGGAAATGCTCCTGTATGTTCTCCCTCTCTCAATACCTGCACTCCATTAACAAAAACATGAACCATGCCCTCTGCATATTGATGTGGGTTTTCAAAGGTTGCGGGATCATTAACCTTAGCAGGATCAAATACTACAACATCTGCGTAATTCCCGGCAACCAATTTACCTCGCTTGCTCAGATGCAGTCGGGATGCCGGAAGCGAAGTCATTCTTCGCACCGCTTCTTCTATTGTCATCAGCTTTTTTTCTCTCACATATTTACCAAGAAGCCGTGCAAAATTTCCATACGCTCTTGGATGTGTTCCACTATCCATGAACTCCTTCGTCAACGCCAATGATCCGGCATCTGACCCAAAGCTAACATAAGGCAATTGTAACATCCGCCTCACGTTATCTTCTGAAATCAAAAAGAAAATAGCGGGAATAGCGGATTTGTCACTAACTATTAAGTCGAGCATTGTCTCGTCAGCATTCTTCCCGTGAAGTCTTGCTATTTCATCCAATCGTTTTCCCTTATAAAGTTTGTTTAATGAGTCCTTTCTAAAGCCTAAGATCATTACATCTTTAGGATCTGAATTTTTAGTAGGGATTCCTAATTCCAATTCCTTCAACACCTTCATTCGTATCGTGGGGTTTCTTAAACGCTTGCGCATGGCACCTCCTCCACCCTCCTGCACCCAAGTGGGTATTCGTGCGGTAAGGCTGGTAGCGCTGGCATTGTAGGTGTACATGTTGGCGGAAATTTTTAATCCTGCTTTTTGTGCACTGTCAATTTTTGCCAGCACAGTATCAATCTTGTTCCAGTTGCGACTATGATTAATTTTTAAATGATAAATTTCGGCTGGAATTTTTGCATCATTAGCAATTCGGAATGTTTCATTGAGGCCATTATAAATATTATCACTCTCACTACGCATGTGGGTGATGTATATGCCGTTGTATTCGGCCACTACTTTGCATAATTCAATAAGCTCTTCCGTTGAGGCATAGTCAGCTGGTGCATAAATTAAGGATGAGCCAAGGCCCATGGCTCCTTCTTCCATGGCTTCCCTCACAAGCGACTTCATTTGAGCAAGTTCCTTTTCGTTCGGCTTTCGATTATCATGTCCCAGCACGTATGCACGGATTGTCGTTGCTCCTACGAACGAAGCAAAGTTGGTACTTACTCCTTTGTGTTCCAGAAAGTCAAAGTAAGAGCCTAAGGAAGTCCACAATGTATCCTTTGAATTTTTCTTCTTCCGAGGACCGGGGCTCCACCCTTCTCCAAAAACTTCCAACGTTACTCCTTGTTTGATATCACTCATGGAGCGGCCATCCTTAATTAAGGTTCCATCCGCCCAACTAAGCATATTAATAAAGCCGGGAGCGATCGCCATTCCCTTTATATCAATTTCCATTTTACCAATTGCATTTGTCAGGTTACCGATAGCAGCAATTGTATCTTTGCCAAGGGCAACATCACCGACCACAGGTTTGATGCCGGTACCATCATAGACAATGCCATTACGCAGAATTAAATCGTACTCCTTTTTTTGGCTTTGGCCGGAAACAGAAACGAATAGAAGTAAAAAGAAAATTACTCTTGTCATGCTACAAATTACCAACTCATCTCAACAAAACATCCAGTATCTCTTTGTACAGTTTTGCCGCAAGCATGGCCGTGATACCAGAAGGGTCGCGTGCTGGATTAAACTCAACAAGATCGGCACCCACCACGTTACTCTTGATATTTTGTAAAATAGATATTACCTCGCGGGATGAAAGTCCCCCAGGCTCATGATGCGAAACCCCTGGTGCAAAGGCAGGATCGATGGCATCAATATCTAAGGAAATATAAATGGGTCCACCTGCTTTCAAATGGAAATTAGGATTCCAATCCTTCATCTCAGTTACTTCAACTCCAAAGCGATCGGCTTGCTCACGTTGATGCTTGGTCATAGTACGAATACCCACTTGTACCAACCGCGTGGCAAGTCCGTTTTCCATAATGCGTGCAAAGGGGCTGGCATGTGAATGCGGATTGTTTTCAAAATTGTCATACAAGTCCCCATGGGCATCGATATGAAGAATAGTCAGGTCTTTGAAGCGTGAATGAAATCCTTTGATGACAGGAAATGTAATGGAATGATCACCACCCAGTAAAAAAAGTTTATCCGCTTGTTGAAGTGCGGCTGAAACTTCCGACTCAATAACCTCCATTGGTTTGGCTCCGGGCTTAAACATTATATCACCGTTGTCTTTAACGCCCGGATGATCTTTCAAGTTGATACACGATTCCGTAAAGTAATTGGCCGAATCGGAATGGAATGCTTCTCTGATCTTAGCAGGAGCCAGAGCAGGCCCGCGCAAAAAGGATGAATTTTCATCAAATGGAATACCAAGTATTGTTACCATGCTCCAATATAATATTTAAAGTCTCAATTAGAATAAAAAAGGCGAAGCCGATAAATGCTTCGCCTCTACTAAATTTGAATAGAGATTAATCAGGCTATCGAGTCCGCAAAAGGTTGTTCAATGGATGGACTGGGCTGTGAAAACCATTTTGGTCCAGCTTCCGTCATGTAAACACAATCCTCTAAGCGTACACCAAACTCTCCATAGATTGAAATGTTGGGCTCAATGCTAAAGCACATGCCCGGCTGAAGTAGCAATTTATTGCCAAGCACCATATTCCCCCATTCATGACCATCCATGCCAATACCATGACCGGTACGGTGCGGGCATCCAGGAAGTTTATAACCTGGACCATAACCTGCATCAACAAGAACCTGTCGCGCTGTGATGTCTACATTTTCACAAGGATCTCCGATTTTGGCAGCTGCAAAGCCGGCAGCTTGTGCTTTCTTTTCTGTATCCCATACCTCCCGCTGACGCTTGGTAGGCTCGGCACCAAATACAATCGTACGGCTGATGTCCGAACCATAGCCTCCTACATCACATCCGCCATCCAATAATACAATATCTCCTTTCTTTAGTGTCTGTGGTTTAATACTTCCATGTGGATAGGCCGAAGGTTCGCCAAAATTTGCGAACGCTCCACCATTTCCCCCCAACTTAGTATGAGCTTCACGAGCCAAGGCTCCAAAATCAGCGGGAGTCATTCCTTCCCACAACATCGACACTACCACTTTATAAGCAGCAATGGTAATATCATTGGCGCGTTGCATCAATGCGAGTTCGGCTGGAGATTTTATCAGGCGACAAGGTATGCTCACCGGATCACCGCTCGTGTAATTCAAGTGAGATGCTTCTTTGCGTACGCCATCAAAAAGAAAGAAACGAAGGCGCTCTTCAATTCCAATATTTCCGTTACGAATTCCAAAATCTTTGAAAACATTCGCTACTTGTACATACGGACTTTCATGCTCTTCCCACGTACGTACATCTTTGCCAATCGTTATCAACTCGCGCAGACGCTCCGCTTCAAAGGCCGGGCATACAAACTTTACCTCTCCTTTGGCAGGGATAATGGCCACCATCGTCCGCTCACTCTGCCCCCAGCTAACACCTGTAAAATACTCCATTGATGTGCCCCCATCCAGCAACAGGGCTTCAATCTTATTTTCTGCCATCAGGCGTTGTGCTTTCTCAATGCGCGCTTCCCGTTCTTGTACTGTGATGGGAACAATATCCTCCGTCATGGACTTGAGTCCATCCATGGGACTTGCTTTAGGCGAACTCACCGGAGCCGCACAGGAAGACATACTCAGCATGGCCGTGCCGGCAGCGGTACCGGCTGAAAGGCGTATAAAATCTCTTCTTTTAATGCTCATACAATACAGGTCTAAGTTTTTAGTACTTAAAGTTTCAAAAATAAATGATTCAATAAAAGTCTTGTCGTATGAACGGCAAGGAAAGTGGTTGATAGGAGACTTGCAATAAGTTCACTCTAATTTAATCCATCAGGGTAAAAGAAACGAGTTAAAAACTACTACTTTGGACTAAGTTCTCAATACCATTAAAAACTCAAGCCAGTGACCACTGACCAGTTTACAAAAGAATTTGAGGAGGCCCGAAAGCCATTAAAAGGCTACTTGGTGAGGATGACTGCAAGTGTAGCCGATGCAGAAGATATTGTTCAAGACACGTACCTGAAAGCAAATGAAAAGCTGGCAGGATTCCGTGGCGAGTCTTCACTTAAAACGTGGCTGTTTACAATCGCCTCTAATCTTGCCAAAGATAATTTAAGAGTGCGAAAACGATGGCCGGAAAACGTAACGGATATTGCCAAAGCCGCTGCTCTTTCCAATCCCCAATTTTTCCGTGAAGCAATGAATATTCGAATGACCTCACCTCAAGGTCAGTTTGAAATTAAAGAACATATCGCGTTTTGCTTCACTTGCATTGGAAAGTCACTCCCATTGGAACAGCAGATCTGCTTGCTGTTGAAAGAAATCTATGAATTCAAAGTGAATGAAATTGCTACCATTCTGGAATTATCAGAAGCCATGGTAAAATATTATCTGCACACAGGTCGGACAAAAATGATCAGTGTTTTTGAAGGGCGATGCGCCTTAATCAATAAAGAAGGCGTTTGTCATCAGTGCTCCGAACTCAATGGTATTTTTAATCCAAAACAAAAGCTTCAGGAGGAACTAGTAAAAATTGAAATGGCGCGTGAAGCAGACAATTCTGATAAAGAACATTTGTTTGATCTCCGCATGGAGATCGTGAAGGGAATTGACCCATTCGAATCGAACGCAGCCGAATTGCAACTTCATCATTTAGAGCAAAATCGAAAAGTGATGGAAAACTATTTGACAAAAGATTCAGACTAGCCCTATCGTTTTAGTTTCACCAATCGTCAAAGGATAGTAAATTCATAACCAACAACCAAATGACAACAGGTAATACTCCTCTCTACGGCAAAGCCACCACATTAAAAACTACGTTCAGTCGTGAGACTTCAATAGGTATCGAAATCAAGGCCGACCCTGCCATTCTATGGGCTCTTCTTACCAATGCATTGGATTATCCGCGATGGAACTCAACGGTGATTTCTATTGATGGAAACATCGCCCTTGGGGAAACGATCACACTCAAGTCCATTCTTGATCCGAAACGAACTTTTAAACTGAAGGTGAAAGAGTTTGAACCTGCAAAACGTTTAGTCTGGGGAGATGGGCAAGGAAATCGAGTCTATGAATTGGCAGATAAGGGAAATGGCACGGTCGCATTTAGCATGACTGAAAAAATAGGTGGACTCATGTTTCCTCTTTACGCAAAGTACATCCCGCCTTTCGATAAATCATTTGAGCAGTTTGCTGCAGACTTGAAAAAAGAAGGAGAAGCTATCATGAAATCAAAATAGTAATTAAAAATACTAACCCCCTATACCATGAGTTACAAAATCGGCACCAAAGAAAAACCTATGAAGTTAAAGACACCTCCTTTGACCTCAGACTATACAATGCATATGGAAGAAAAGGAAGGAAAAGATATTTTGGTATGCACGGTTGGCAAGACTGTGCTTCATTATGATATTCGTTGTCTTGATGATCTTCATGCAATGCTGAAAAAACACGAAGATTGGATGGAGCTCGGCAGTGCCGATGAGCAAAAACCGGCCAAAGCCGGAACGGTAGAAAGCTGGGGTCGTTCTCCTAAAAATCCTGTGAAAGGATGGTATGGATTGAAGAAGGGATTGCGTGGAAGGTTTGGAATGTATATCCCGCCATTGATGGAAAAACTTGGCCTTGCAGAACTCACCCATGACGCGAAGGGAAACAAGATGAAGGCGAAATAGCCACGCTTCCATTAAAATGTTTATGTAACATCACTTATTAATAACTAACAAATAAATTAATTCTTATGACAACACAACAAGTAGCCACTCGCTTTATGGAACTGGCGAAGCAAGGAAAAAACATTGAGATTCAGGAAGAACTCTTTGATGAAAACGTAGAATGCATTGAACCTGTTCATGCTCCCAATCCGGGTACTAAAGGGAAGAAGGCCGTGTTAAACCGCTTAAAAGGATGGTATACCGGAGTAGAAGCAATGCATGGCAGTGCTTTAACTGAGCCAGCTGTTATGGGCAATTTCTTTGCTGTTGGTTCAATGGCTGATTTGACCATCAAAGGCGCAGGCAAAATGAAGCTGGAAGAAATGTGCGTATACGAAGTTAAAAACGGAAAGATCGTTAAGGAACAATATTTTTATTGATCATTAGACACTTCAATCAAAGACCCGAAGTAAATGATACTTCGGGTCTTTTGCATTTGAAGAGCGAAGCCAAAACCTAAGCAAAAAGTTTTATCTTCGTTCATGAAGTATATTCTTCCCTTTATCATAGGTGGATTTCTAATCTTGGATGGATGTCGGCCCAAAATCAATGAATCCAAAAGTTGGTGCCTGCAACCTTTACGTCCTGCCTTGCAGGCTCTTGCTGAAATACCGACTCACCTTCACTGGTTCAAAGTCTATGAAGTAGACACAGGAGTATATGCCATTGCAGAGCCTTATAACTTTCAGGAAGTCATTTCT
>JANNRV010000114.1:0-10861 GCA_031401775.1 Bacteroidia bacterium
GTGAGGCCCCCAGCTTTGGTTTGCCCGTCATTGTACACGATGCTGAAAGCAAGGGAGCCATCAGTTATCTTAACCTGGCCCATGAGATTTTGGATAAAAACGGACTTTCAAAATGAGCAAGAAGAGAGCATTAGGAAGAGGCTTGAGCGCTTTGCTCAGCGATACACCCGAAACCGAACATTTTGATGAATCGCCTGAAGTGACTGGCGCCAGTGGAGGCATGAATGAGATTCTGTTGTCTGAGATTGAAACGAATCCGTTTCAACCGCGACAGCATTTTGATCAGGAGTCACTGAAAGAGCTTTCTGATTCCATTAAAGTGCATGGTATCATTCAGCCTATTACGGTACGGAAACTAGCCAAGAGTCAATATCAGCTCATCTCCGGGGAAAGGCGATTTCAGGCAGCCAAGTTAGCGGGGCTTAAGAGTGTTCCTGCCTATGTTCGTTCTGCCAATGACCAGCAGATGCTGGAGATGGCGTTGATTGAAAATATACAGCGTGAAAATCTTAATCCCATTGAAGTTTCGCTTAGTTACCAGCGGCTCATTTCAGAATGTAACTTAAAGCAAGAAGAGCTCGGTGAGAGGGTGGGTAAAAATCGTTCTACCGTTACTAATTACTTGCGGCTTCTCAAACTTCCACCGGATATTCAAATTGCGCTGCGTGATAACAAACTCTCCATGGGCCATGCCCGTGCTATCATTAATGTAGAAAACCCCGATGTGCAGCTCTACATCTTTAAGAAGACCTTATCTGAAGACTTATCTGTTAGAAAGGTGGAAGAATTGGCCCGGCAGCTCATGAATGACAAGCGTAAGCCGGAATCCGCCAGCAAAGAAAGTACACCCGCATCACGGGAAATCAACCAGCTTCAGGGAAAACTCTCCTCACACTTTGGCACGAAAGTTAGTGTTAAAAGTGACGGTCAGAAGGGAGATATCAAGATACCGTTTCTTTCTCTTCAGGACCTTAACCGGATTTTGGATATTTTGAAATTGTGACCTCAACCCCAACCCTTCTCCTGAGGAGAAGGGAGAGGACATCTAATGCCATGAGAATTATTTTAACCGTTTGTTCTATTGTCGCATTCTTGCTACTTATCACTGCTGCCTCTGTGCGTGGTCAGCAGGTAGTTGGGGAAAGGGATACGGTTGCTATCGAGTCCGTAGATGTTCCTCTGGTAGAGCAGACCACGACTACTCCCATCAGTAGCTATGCCCAGCGATTTAATCCGCGGAAGGCGCTTCTCTATGCTGCTGTATTTCCGGGAAGTGGGCAGGTTTACAACAAGAAGTATTGGAAAGTACCTATCGTCTATGCTGGTTTTTTTGGTGGAATTTATTTAGTGAGTTTCTATCAAGAGCAACATGTTCAATATCGAAAAGATCTTTTTGAGTTACTTAACGATCCCACCGCCACTAACCCCAATGGATTTTCTGAAAGTCAACTGCGATCGCTGGTTGATGAAGCCCGAAGAGAGCGTGACTATTTTTTAGTACTGACGGGTCTCTGGTACATCCTACAAATGGTGGATGCCCACGTGGACGCCCATCTAAAGGAGTTCGATATTAATCCGAAATTGAAGGTCAGTCTGGAGCCACAGATAGAACGCAATGGAATGCTTGGCAGAAGTACTGGAATGAGTCTCCTCATTAAATTTTAAATTGGTGAATATCTTATTAATCGGTTACGGAAAGATGGGCAAAGTGCTGGAACACGTTGCACTCTCTCGTGGGCATCAGATCGTGGGGAAGATTGATCTTGGGTTTGAAGGTGCTTTCCCTGCAGCCGATGTTGCTATTGAATTTACGCAGCCGGAGTCTGCTGTAGAAAACATCAAGAAATGTATTGATCAAAAGATTCCTGTCGTCTGCGGTACTACAGGCTGGCTCGCGCGAAAGGACGAGGTACATCAATACTGTACAGAACGAAATGGTTCTCTTTTTTATGCTTCCAACTTTAGCCTTGGTGTTAATTTATTTTTCCACTTGAATGAGCAGTTGGCCCGATTGATGAACGGTAGACCGGACTATGATGTGTCTATTGAGGAGATTCATCATACACAAAAAAAGGATGCTCCCAGTGGTACCGCCATCACCCTGGCGGAAGGGATCATAAATAATGATTCAGCCAAAATCGGATGGACTATTCAAGAAAATCCCAAACCACAGGAGATCGCCATTAAGTCAAGAAGAATTGATCCGGTTCCCGGCACCCATATAGTCACCTATCACTCTGCTGTTGATGATCTTGAAATCCGACATACGGCACACTCCCGGGAGGGATTTGCTTTAGGGGCTGTGCTTGTGGCCGAATGGCTTCCCCGAAAAAAAGGAATTCATGGCATGAACGACTTTTTAAAATTCTGAGTCTAATTTTGCCTTAATTTGCAGCCTTAATTACGAACTGATCTTGCGCGGAACAATAGTATTGTCGGTTTGAGCTTGTCGAAAACCTCCATATTGACTAAGAAAGGCTTCGATAAACTCAGCCTGACATTGGTTTTGATCATTTTGCGTGAGGCCAGTTATGATTAAATGATTTTGTGATGCTCAGGCATAAACCTTTGACTCCCCAAACTCGCTCTAAATAATTTTAATACCCGAATAGATATCTACTTATGAATTGGAAATTTTGGACTAAGAAAAAAGAAGAAAAGAATACAGCCCCTAAATCATTTTTACGTGAGTGGGCCGATGCGATTGTATTTGCCGTGGTGGCGGCCACACTCATTCGCTGGTTGATTATGGAAGCGTATACGATCCCTACTCCATCCATGGAAAATTCGCTTTTGGTGGGTGATTTTCTCTTTGTTAGCAAATTCCATTATGGAACACGTACACCTAAAACCATTCTACAATTACCTCTTACGCATCAAAAAATCTGGTTCACTGAAATTCCCTCTTACCTGACCTGGATTCAATTGCCACAATATCGTTTACCCGGCATTAGTCACGTAAAGCGTGAGGATGTTGTTGTCTTCAATGTGCCTCGTGATGAAGAAAACAACTTTGGTATCTATGACAAATCAAAATGGCATTACTATCCTGTAGATTTAAAGACCAACTACATCAAGCGATGTGTTGGAATTCCGGGAGATGTATTACAAATTAAAGATCGCCAGTTGATTGTGAATGGTGAGCCCTTAAAAAATCCAGAGAACATGCAGCTGAGTTATTTGGTTTCCTCCAAAGATGAAATCAATGACCGCAATTTTGTAAAACTTGAAATTGATCCTGATGACTATAACTACCTGGGCCGTCCCGAAGAAGGAAGGGTAGTCTATCAAATGTATATCACCAAAGCCAAGGCGGAAGAGCTCAAGTCAATACCCTATATCACAAGTGTCGATGAAGACTACAGAACCCATGAGTCCAGTGACGCACGCATTTTTCCTGTCTCTAACTACTCCCGTTGGAATGGCGACAACTATGGTCCACTCACCATTCCAAAAGAAGGAATGACGATAGCTATCAATGACTCCACTTTAGCATTCTATGGCGAGACCATTAAAAACTACGATCATAATAAAGAGGTACGTATTGAAAATGGAAAATTGATTATTGACGGCAAAGAGCTTACGCAGTACACATTCCAACAAAATTATTATTTCATGATGGGTGATAACCGTCACAATTCTTTTGACTCACGCTATTGGGGTTTCGTACCTGAAGATCATATTGTGGGAAAAGGATTCTTTATCTGGCTGTCTATCGACAAGTATGCCGACTTCATTCATAAAATACGCTGGAGTCGATTCTTTAACCTGATTCACTAACCTCACCCTGCCCTCTCCGAAGGAGAGGGTGAGAATTACGTCACCAATCTATTTCGGTCAAGCCCTGAGATCGGAGGTAATCGTTTGCTTTGCTAAAGGGTCTTGATCCGAAGAATCCATTGTGTGCTGAAAACGGTGAGGGGTGTGCTGACTTGAGGATCAAGTGCTTTGTTTTGTCAATCACTTCTCCTTTTTTTTGAGCATAGGCACCCCATAGGATAAAAACGACACTCTCTTTTTTACCGGAAATAATTTTAATGACTTCATCCGTAAATAACTCCCAGCCTTTTTGCTGATGGGAACCTGGAGATGATGCTCGCACGGTAAGCGTTGCATTAAGCAATAAGACGCCTTGCTTCGCCCATCGTTCCAGGCTTCCATTGGAGGGAACAGGCTTTCCTAAGTCTGAATGAATTTCTTTAAAGATGTTTTGAAGGGAAGGTGGCATTCGAACACCCTCTCTTACCGAGAAACAAAGTCCATTGGCCTGCCCTGCACCGTGATAGGGATCTTGTCCCAGAATGACAACCTTAAGCTCTTCAAAACTACAGCAATCAAATGCCCTGAAGATTTCCGGGCCGGGTGGATAGACCGTCTGCGATTGATATTCAGACTTCACAAAATTTGTAAGTTCCTGAAAATAAGGCTTTTCAAATTCGAGTTGAAGTCTTTCTCGCCATGAATCAGCAATTTTAACCGTAACTGACATAGTTTAATTTTCGATGAACATACCTTTTCATATGACTTTAAAATAGAAAAAATTGATATTTTTGACCAGATGGTAACAGAAGTGACTCAAGGTGTAAAAGTAACTGTTGAGACGGAGTATCAACCCTCCTACTCAAGCCCAAGCCAATATCATTATGTTTTCACCTATAGGATTACTATTGAAAACAAAGGTGACTTCACCATTCAACTCAAGCGCAGACATTGGCATATTCATGATGCCGCCTTTACCACACGCGAGGTCGAAGGCGAAGGCGTAGTAGGCCAACAACCTGTTTTAGAACCTGGACAAATTCATCAATATGTTTCCGGCTGTAATCTTAAGTCGGGTGTTGGTAAAATGCTGGGTACCTACCTTATGGAGCGTGTAGTGGATGGCGCCACTTTTCAGGTGATCATCCCTGAATTCACCATGGTGGCTCCGCTCCGCCTTAATTAAACACACTTTTTTTCCTTTCCTTCGTTAATGCTATTTAAACCCTGAGCTCTTGCCCTCTGCGCAACAATTGAAAGCCTTTATTCGCCATTGGCTGCATGTAGTCGATGAACATTCCATTCATTCCCCCTATTTTTTTGATTTCTATCGACTGATCATTAAAGGAACTAATCCCCTTAACCCTGAGATTGAAAAGCTTCGGGCGCAGCTTCTTACCAATCCTCTTGAACTAGCCGTGGAAGATTTCGGTGCAGGTTCAACCCACCTTAAAGGGGCCAAACGGAAATTGTCGGACATTGCTAAAACAAGTTTGAGTGAGCCAGGCTATTCCAATTTATACTTACGAATTATTCAATTTATTAAAGCCACCCGAATCGTTGAACTAGGCACCAGTCTCGGTGTCAATACCCTTTACCTGGCACAGGAGAAGAAGAGCAAGGTCTTCACCTTTGAAGGGAGTCCCACGCTGGCTAATGTTGCGCTTACTAATTTTGAATTCTTTAACCAAAAAAATATTCAACTCATCGAAGGGAATATCGACTACACGCTTTCTGATTTCCTACAAGATCCAGCAAAAATTAACTTCGCCCTTATTGATGCTAACCATCGCTATGCCGCCACGATGAAATACTTTGGCATGCTGGTGATGCGCTTGGATGAAGAAAGCATTTTAGTCGTGGATGATATTCACTGGTCGGAAGAAATGGAAAAAGCCTGGAATGAATTGAAGGCTAATGAATTGGTTTATGGAAGCATTGATCTCTTCCGCTGCGGAATTCTTTTCTTCGAACCGGGGCTCAACCGTCAGCATTATGTGCTCTCCCTTTAGCTACGGATTGAAAGTATCCTTAATAACCCTATTTTTACCCTAAGAAATTATTCGCATGACCACCCCTTCACCCCTTCCAGAGAAAAAGAGTAATAAAACGGCCATCATCATTGCCTTGCTATCCATTATTGTGCTCATCCAGAGTATCAAGATCTATCTGGATTATAAGGACAAAGTTGAAATTAAGGAGCAGAAGGCTACGGTAGAAGAAGAGCTTGGCACCACCATGCAGCGCCTCACCGAAATCAAAACAGAACTCGATCAAAAAATTGTAGAAATCCAGAAACTGGGTGGGGATATTTCGGACTTACAAAAAGCAAAGGCGGAGGTTGAATCTCAATTAAAAAGAAATGTCACCCGTTCCCGGAAAGAGATAGAAGAACTGAAAGGAAAGGTAGAAGGCTATGAAGAGTTACTGTTACTTAAGGATGATGAGATTGAAAAACTTAAATCGGTGAACAAAGTACTTTACAGTGAAAATAAAACGCTGAAGACCGAAAAGAATCAACTTAATGATTCCATTAATTCATTGGCTAAGAATAAGGATGAGCTGGCCACTAAAGTAGCCATTGCCTCACAACTTAAGGCTGAGAACGTTGCCGTGATGGCTGTTAACTCGAAAGGAAAGGAGCGAGAGTCACCTTTTAAAAATCGTCAACTTGAAAAACTAAAGGTGGAGTTTAACCTTGCAGAAAATAAAGTAGCCCCTATTGAAGGAAAAAAAATAATGATCCGGGTGATCGATGAAAACGTGCAAGTTATTTTTGATGTGGCCCGTGGCTCCGGTACATTCATCTTAAATGGCAAAGAAGAATTCTTCACCGCCTCACAGGAAATTTTATTCGACAATACACGCCAAAAATTGACGTATGTGTATGAGAAAGGCTCTGAATATCCTTCTGGCAATTATCGTGTTGAGATTTACTCAGAAGGATACCTTATGGGGAGTTCCCAGTTCATTGTAAAATAAGGGTATCTCTAAAAACCTAAATTGTTTGTCAGGCTGAGCATGTCGAAGCCTATTTAGAGAGTCCATACCTGAAATATGTTTCGACAAGCTCAACATGACAAGGTTTTTAGAGATGTCCATAATAGTACAATTTTAGTCACGCACTCTGTTCAAAGAAAGCATACCCAGCATCCAATCAGGTAATGGTTTCTCCGGATTGCGATTCTTCAGGTTGAGGTACCAGCCTAATTTTTCGATGATTGGAATTTTGTGCGTCTCCACAAATTCAATCAGGGTTCCATCGGGATCTTCACAATAGGAAAAATGGCCTGCTGCCTTTCCCATGTCAAATGAATTGCTGGAGTCCACGGTGAACGGAAAATTTTTCTCTTTGCAACGATCGCCCAAACTTTTCATACCCCGAATATCAAAGCAGACATGGATAAAACCCAGGTCTCCCCAGTTACGATTAGCATAGATCTTTCGGGGGTTTCTCTCCTTCACTTCTACCAGCTCAATTTCAATCGAACCTAAGAGGCGACTAAATGCCCCGAGGCAGGGATTAGAGGCTGTCAGTAAGACTCTTCGAAACGTATCGCTTCCACCGGGAATAGTATTGAAGTCAGCAAACTTTCCAGATGCGTCATTGATTACATGATTGTATCCCAGTACATCGCTATACAAGGGCAATGCTTTCTCAATATCACTCACACCGATTACACACCCGGATACTCCACCCATCGCAGAAGTTCCTTTTTTAAACCAGCTTTTGCTTTGTATCACCTCAAACGTATTTCCAAACGGATCCTTTACGTAGAAGTGCAATCTTCCATCTGGTGATTTTGTAAGTGGGGTTAGTAACTGCGCCTTTTTAGATTCTAACTTCGTGTAGGCCTCTTCTATATTGTGTGACTTGATCTTGACGGCAAAAATTCCAGTGTCGCCCATCATAGGCTGAAATTCCGGAGGCTGAGGTTTCCGAGAAGTATATTGCCAAATTTCAAATCCACCTCCGCCCTGCATGTTCATTGCCAGAATAGCATAGCGATCTTCCGCCACTCCGGATGTATAACGGGTCATGAGAGATGCCGTTGCTGCATCCTTAAAGATGGGGACATCCATGCCAAAGTGCTGACGATACCATGTCCATGCTTCCTCCGCATTCTCAACGCCTATTCCGATCTGCTGTATTCCACTGACGATGTATGACATGACGGATTATCGATAGGTGATCAACTTCTTATACATTTTTTTCATTTCGTCCGGTGGTCTCTTTAAGAAAAACATGATAAAGATAATAAGATTAGACGATTGTACCCTCAACCAACTGTTCATTTGATACTTTCTGGCCGATACCACCACCTCTTTCTGAATTACCTTAAACTTATGATTTTTTTTCAAACGAATGATAAAATCATAATCTTCCATGATGGTGTAATATTCATCGAACCCGCGAAGGGCCAGAAATACTTCTTTTTTTACACACAAGGTCTGGTCTCCTCCCCGGCACATAATGCCATCGAAGCGCGTGAAGAAGGCCATTACTTTTAACATGATTCTATCGATATCAAACCGATAGCGATAGCATCCTGCTGCATAGCCACCCTCGAACACCTCATGAATATCCTGCACGAAGGAAGGAATGAGTTGGACATCAGCGTGAACAAAATACAAGGCCTCTCCCTTGGCCTGCCGCGCTCCCAGATTCATTTGAGCCGCCCTGCTTTGGGTTGGGCTGATCAGTACCTGTGCTCCTGCTGCGGCCGCTAATGATCGTGTTTCATCTAAACTTTGTCCATCTGAGACAATCACTTCAATAACTGCTTCACCACCAAACTTTCTGATAAACGCGATCCGTTGCACTATGCATTGCGCCTCGTTGAGGGTAGGAATAATTACGCTAATCGTCATTGCTATTCCTCCGTCTGATTTCAAAATTCTTGACGGGGTTATGCATAATCGCTTTCCTCATCTCCCCTGATTTATAATAATAGACGTTGGCATTGCCCGTGACGATGACTTGATAAACATTTGCTTCTAATCTCTTTGAAGGGGCTATTTGCCCATAGTTGTCGGCCAGCAGGTTCTCTATCCTGGCAGGCTCCTCAAAATACAAACGTGCTACATTAAAATAGATGGGTGAGAACAGCACCGTGTCTTTTTTATACTGATAGGTATCCACCTTAACCGTGTAGTGATTCTCCTCCCACACGACAGATGACTTAAAATCTCCTTTGCTACTCCGGGTTTCCACGAAGGATGAAATCAGTTTTCCGTTTTTATAACGAGAGCTAATTGAATAGTCTGCTTTTATACGAACCAAAAACCAGAAATTGACCGCGCTGGTAATGGAATAGCTTGTGATACTGTCTTCGGTGATTTTACTGGCAGACAATTCCCCAATTTTAATACCTGCTACCCGAATATCAAATTCTTTACGTTCTTCTGCTCTGCACAAGAGGCTAAATGTCAGGAAGAATACAGTTACCCATGATTTCATTGATCGCTCAAAACATTGAGTTTGAAATGTACGTATATTTCTAAATTCAAGGATTCGAAAAAGCAATCCAGTTCTAAGAAATTCACGTATATCTTTAAAAAATTCAGATTTATGAAATCATTGCTCATTTTCTCCTTCTCCATTTTCATGTGCCTGGCGGGGTTAGCTCAAACCAAAACACCTTCGCACGAAATTTTTGATAAGCTGTTGAAGAAAAACGTGACCGCGGATGGTAAAGTCAATTATAAAGCATTTATCAAGGACTCTATTGAGCTCAATAAATACCTTCAACTTATCAGCGTCAATCCTCCGGATGAAAAGACCTGGTCACGGTATGAACAAATGTCATATTGGATTAATGCCTATAATGCCTATACCATCAAGTTGATTATCAAATACTACCCGATCAAAAGTATCAAAGACATTGGCAGCAGTATTCAAATACCGTTTGTCAATACACCGTGGGATATCAAGTTCATTCTTATTGGGGCAGAGAAAATGGATTTGAATAATATTGAGCACGGCAATCTCCGCAAGAAATTTGATGATCCAAGGGTACACATGGCGTTGGTCTGCGCCAGCAAGTCCTGTCCCATCTTATTAAATGAAGCCTATGATCCTAAGCGATTGGATGATCAGCTAGCCAAGCAGGCAAAAGCATTCCTTGCCGATTCTTTCCGGAATAAAGTATCAGCCGATAAGCCTCAGTTGAGTATGATCTTCAAATGGTATGGAATGGATTTCAATAAGAATGGTGGTTCGGTCCGAGACTTCATCAACAAATATTCTGATGTGAAGATTAAGGCAGACGCTAAAATTTCCCATGTCGATTATGACTGGGGTTTGAATGAACAATAAGTCAAGTCAGTACTTGGTACTTTTGTAGCTAATGGTATCGGAAGGCAATCTTTCCACTGTCTTTATTCTGCAAGGATTCTCAATACATGATCTCGCATCATAAAGTAGGTCATTCAATTATGAATAGCGCTTCCGTAAGGTATTCAACATATAAAGATTTAATTCCCATTGATCCGCCAACGGCTTTCTGGTCGTTGGCATAGTCGGCATATAATCGGGTGGGCCAAACTCTGTTAGAAACGAAATTCGTTTACCTTCTTTCTTCTTTCTTTCTACCACCTTATCCCACCAGGCAAAATGTGCATCCACGGCCGGCTTCCATTCAGGAGCACGCGGATCGCTTACCTGCGGCCCTTCAGCATGGCCAATGCGGGCATGGATATGATCCGTTCTCTCCAATGCTAAGGCAACTGTTTCTTTCTGATCGGCCAGCAACGACTCATGTACATTACACCAGTGTGAAATATCTAACGTAAGTCTTAGCCCTTCATTCGTTCGAATATACTCTTTGGCTATCGGTGCCGCATAAAGTATACGTGAGCGATGCGTTTCATGATAGACGGGAACATTAAAACTCTTTGCCAACTGGATTGAGATTTGAATAAAGGCTTGATTTTCACTGGAAGAAAAGAAGTCGCGACCAGAATGACAATTGATATATTCCGGCTTGAGATTAATAGCGTTAGTAAGACTGGAAATAAATTGATCAAAATGCGTTTTAAATTCCTTATCAGACCCACCTACCAGAAAGCCAAACTTTAAATTATACTTTTTAAAAGCAGC
>JANNRV010000115.1:0-24534 GCA_031401775.1 Bacteroidia bacterium
AGAAAACTAGTTCATGAAGAAGGAGTTGAATTGGTGAGAAAATGGATCAGTGAAATGAGGTAGTTCCCATTTACATTTATCATAAAGCTAAAGTCGAACACCATGAAAATCAACCAAATCTTAGTCACCCTAAACACGTTGGCTTTATTAAGTGTACTTACCATCAATGCGTTGGCTGTTCTTTTACCGATTAACGCAAAGGATACCGGAGAAATTTCGTCACTCTATCCCAATCTTTTTACACCAGCAGGAATCACCTTTTCAATCTGGAGTATTATCTATCTGCTCTTGATCGGGTTTATCCTTTGCCAGGGATTCATAATGTATCAATCCTACTTTGCAGAACTCTCTCTCTGGTTTATGCTCTCTTGTTTAGCCAACATTTCCTGGATCTTAGTTTGGCACTATTTGTTAACTGGAGCTTCGGTGATAGTGATGATCGTTTTACTTTTCTCCCTGATAAAAATTTTCTTATTGCTACAGACTGTGCAATTTCCAACTCTAATCGAAAAACTATTCGTCAAACTCCCGTTTACATTTTATTTTTCCTGGATTTGCGTGGCCACGGTTGCCAACATCTCTGCCTTGCTGGTTTCTCTTCAGTGGGACGGAGGATTTCTTACCCCTCAAACTTGGACGGTCATCATGATCAGCGTAGCCTTTGCCTTGGGTGTTTTTATTTCGACTAAGTATAAAGAATCAGCCTACTTATTGGTTTCGATATGGGCTTTTTTCGGAATCTATTACAAATGGACTGGAACTGAAAACAATATTATTGCAATGACTGCATTGATCGCCTTACTCCTGCTCGGGGCTTTATTTGTAGTCCTTCTCTTTAGGCAGAGTGGTTTGAAGATCAAAAATCCTGACACGTCAACTTCCATCTATTGAGGCAGCTAGATCATGTCAAACCCCGTATAAGGCACTAGTACCTTAGGAATTTTTATTCCCTTCGCAGTCTGATTGTTTTCAAGAATGGCCGCCACTATCCTTGGCAATGCTAACGCACTTCCATTCAGTGTATGAAGTAATTGTGTTTTCCCTTCTTTGTTTTTGTAGCGTAATTTTAATCGGTTCGCTTGAAAAGTTTCAAAGTTAGAAACCGAACTAACTTCTAACCATCGCTGCTGAGCGCCAGAATACACTTCCATATCAAAGGTCATGGCTGAATTGAAGCCCATATCACCTCCGCAGAGTAAGAGCTTTCGATAGGGTAATTCCAATTTTTCCAACAAGCCTTGCACATGAAGACACATCTCTTCCAGCATAGTGTAGGAGTCTTCCGGCTTACAGATTTGCACAATTTCTACCTTATCAAATTGATGAAGCCGATTCAATCCCCGTACATGGGCACCCCAGCTACCCGCCTCTCGTCTGAAGCATGGTGTATAGCCAACATTTTTTATGGGCAATTCATCCTCACTTACCATCACATCGCGGTACAGGTTGGTGATGGGAACCTCAGCCGTAGGAATCAGGTAAAGATTATCCGCAGTATCATGATACATCTGCCCTTCCTTATCGGGAAGTTGACCAGTGCCATAGCCGGAAGCTTCATTGACAAGAATCGGTGGTTGAATTTCTGTATAGCCTGCTTTGTCGGCTTCGTTAAGGAAAAAGTTAATTAAAGCTCGTTGAAGTTTTGCTCCTTTGCCTTTATAAACTGGGAAGCCTGCTCCGGCTATTTTAGTTCCCAATTCAAAATCTATGATGTCGTATTTTTTAATCAACTCCCAATGAGGTAGTGCTTCCGCAGCTAAAACTGGTAACGTGCCATGCTCATAAACATTAATATTGTCATCCGCTCCTGCACCCTCGGGCACGCGGTCGGCAGGAACATTTGGGATCAAATAAAGTAGCTGTTGGAGTTCTGTCTCCACGCTTGAAAGTTCTGCTGTTAAATCGCCTGAGGTTTTTTTCAGTAATGATGTTTTTGCTTTAATTTCTTCTGCCTTTTCCTTTTCGCCTGCCTTCATAAGGACACCAATTTCTTTTGCCAGATTATTAGCTTGAGATAAAATATCATCGTTATGTCTCTGCGTCTCTCTGCGTTTTTGATCGAGGGCTATTGCCTTATCAATCAAAACTCCGGCATCCTTCAACCTTCTCTTCTTCAGACCAAGAATAATCTTCTCACGATCTTCTCGCACCACATGGATTTGTAACATGAATACTGTTTTAAGTCGTCAAAATTACTGAACCGACAGCACATTTTTTTCGCCTTTGGTTTGTTAATAATCAATTTTGGGCTATACTTGCACTGTCAATTCGGTCTTCCCAGGCCCTCTGAATAGATAAACCCAAGTACTTTACACGTTTCAAATTTTAGAAATCAATTTTATTTCATATTTCAGCCACTGTGCCGGAAGCTTTTTCCCAAACGATCTGATTTTAATTCGTAATTATTATACCCTATCCTTTTACAAATCCGCATGTACACAATTGACGACCTGAATGTCAAACTGCTGTCTGAATTAAAAGACATAGCCGAAGAAGTGGGCGTAAAAAACGCAAAGAAGCTCGGTAAGCAAGAACTCATCTACAAAATATTGGATGAACAATCTCTTAAAGAAGAGACTCCCAAAAAATCGGCAGGCAATACAGACGCAGAACGTAAGATGCGTCCGCGCAGACGCGAAAATGTTGCACCCCCTGCAGCGGCTAAACCTGAACAGGAACAATCATCAGACGAAATGCTGCAATCCCTGGACGTAGATATGGAAAGCAGCATGCCACGCTTTGAAGAGCCAACAGACGTAGCCGCACCGAGCTCAACCGCACCTGCACGCGAAGTGAGTGACATGCGTGATGAGAATCAGGCAAGAGAAGAACGACCTGAAATGCGCGACTCCGATAGCAATCGCGGCCAGATGCCCAGACGGGAAAATAGCATTAAAGAATTTGACGGTGCCGTCACCAATGAAGGTGTTCTTGAAATCATGCAGGATGGATACGGCTTCTTGCGCTCTTCAGACTATAACTACCTCGCAAGTCCTGATGATATTTATGTTTCTCCGTCCCAAATCAAATTGTTTGGCTTACGAACTGGAGATACCGTAAAAGGACAGATTCGTCCACCGAAGGAAGGCGAAAAGTATTTCGCCCTATTAAAAGTAGAGAGTGTTAATGGAAAAACAACAGAAGAAATCCGCGACCGGGTTGCCTTCGAATACCTGACGCCTCTTTTTCCGGAAGAAAAATTAAAATTAAGTACAACTCCGGATAACATGTCTACGCGTATTCTGGATCTTTTCGCTCCCATCGGAAAAGGTCAGCGTGGAATGATTGTAGCACAACCTAAAACCGGTAAGACCGTATTACTGAAGCAGATCGCCAATGCAATTGCAGAAAATCATCCTGAGGTTTATTTGATTGTACTTCTCATTGATGAACGTCCTGAAGAAGTAACAGATATGGCGCGCAGCGTGAAAGCGGAAGTTATTGCCTCCACTTTTGATGAGCAGGCCGATCGCCATGTAAAAGTGGCCAGCATTGTATTGGAAAAAGCAAAGCGTATGGTAGAGTGCGGGCATGATGTGGTGATCTTGTTGGATTCCATCACCCGATTAGCCAGAGCTTATAACACCGTGGTACCTTCTTCCGGAAAAATTCTTTCTGGTGGTGTGGATGCTAATGCGCTTCATAAACCCAAGCGTTTCTTTGGTGCAGCTCGTAATGTTGAAAACGGTGGCTCACTGACCATTATCGCTACGGCCTTGATTGACACGGGTTCTAAGATGGACGAGGTGATCTTTGAAGAATTTAAGGGAACCGGTAACATGGAACTGCAACTCGATCGCAAACTTTCCAATAAACGTGTTTATCCTTCTATTGATGTGCCTGCCTCAGGAACGAGACGTGAAGATCTGTTGATGAAAGAAGATGAATTGGCTCGTGTTTGGATCTTGCGCAAATACATGAACGATATGAATTCGATCGAAGCGATGGAGTTTTTGCTCAGCAAAATGAAAGGAACCCGTAACAACCAGGAGTTCTTAAGTTCAATGAACGGATAGAAATAATTTATTCTGTAAGGGCATTTCAAAAACCCATACGGAATGTCAGACTGAGCTTGTCGAAGTCTTTTTTAACTTCAAATTGATTGATCTACTTTTCGATCCAATAGCTATCAGGGTTTAACCTAACAAGTTTTGGAGATGCCTTTGCCTTGTATAAGGCGTTTTTTATTTTGCCTTGCGCTCATGGAAGGCACCTTTAAAGTCAGGGTCTTCCCAACGTTTCTGCCGATCAATTTCCATGGCCATCAGCTGAGATTCTTCAAACGGAGTATTCTCTATCACCACTTCTTGGGGCAATGATTTCACAGGAATTTTCTCGCGAATCAGTTTTTCAATTTTTTCTATATGATACTCTTCCGCCCTCGTGACGAGTGTAATGGCTTTCCCCTCCTGAAACGCTCTTCCCGTTCTACCGATACGATGAATATAGTCCTCATAGAAATTAGGCACATCAAAGTTGATCACATGGGATACTTTAACGACATCAATGCCCCGAGCAGAAACATCTGTGGAAACAAGAATTCTTATTTTCCCTTCTTTGAAATCATTAATGGCATTGATTCTTGTGTTCTGTCCTTTATTGGAGTGCACCACACGCACTGGGCCATAGGCTTTTCGTTCCAGGTATTTGAAGACATTGTTGGCAGATTCCTTTGTTCGCGTAAAAATCATTACCCGATTAAATCGCTCAGTATCTTGTAAGAGGTATTCCAGAAAATTAATTTTCGTTTTTAAATTAGGAACGTGATAAAGTTCTTGTTCCACTTGCTTGGCCGCAGTGGCTTGAGGTGAAACTTCAATCTTGATGGGGAACTCCAGAAAATCTTGTGAGAGCTTCTCGACTTTAGCTGAAAAAGTCGCTGAGAACAATAAATTCTGCCGCTTGGAGGGGATTACTTCAAATATCTTTCTCAGCTGATGCATAAATCCCATATCCATCAGGCGATCGGCTTCATCCAACACAAGTGTTTTAATCTGCTTAACAGGGATCTCATTTTTTAAATACAACTCCATGAATCGCCCTGCTGTGGCAAACAGAATATCAACACCCTGTTCAAGGTTCTCGATCTGAGCTTTGGTCCCAACGCCTCCATAAATACAGGCAATCCTTATGTCTGTGTATTTAGCCAGAATCTTAGCGTGCTCAGCTAATTGAACCACCAGTTCTTTTGTCGGACCCAAAATCAAAGCCCGGGGCTCTTTGCCTTGAGCAAATCTCACTTTCATTAGGATAGGAATAAGATAGGCTGCCGTTTTTCCGGTTCCGGTTTGAGCTATACCAATTACCTCTTGGCCACCCATGATTAGTGGAATGCTTTTTTGCTGAATCTCTGTTGGGACTTCAAATCCCGCGTCCTCTATTGCGCTGAGCAGTTGCTTGTTAAGCTTAAACACTTCCCATGGATTGGATGAATCTTCTAAATGCACGAATTCTGTTTTATCTTTACTTCAATGAGCTCAATACTGATTCTTAACGCGAAGATAGTAAACGAAGGTAAGGTCTTTGAAGGAGATGTTTTTGTAAAAGGTCAATACATCGAGAAAATAGGAAAAGATCTGCAATCGATGACCGCTACGAAAGTGCTTGATGCTAAAGGGAAATACCTCTTCCCTGGCGCAATTGATGATCAGGTTCATTTCCGCGAACCGGGGCTAACTCACAAAGCAACGATCTTTACTGAGTCAAGGGCAGCAGTAGCCGGTGGTGTCACCAGTTTTATGGAGATGCCAAATACATCACCCCCTGCTTTTACTCAAGCACTTCTGGAAGATAAATACCAAATAGCATCACGATCTTCTCTTGCCAATTACTCCTTCTTTATAGGAGCTTCAAATGATAACCTTAACGAAGTTTTAAAAACAGATATCACTGCCGTATGCGGTTTGAAGATTTTTATGGGTTCCTCCACCGGTAATCTTCTTGTCGATGATCCAAAAGTACTGGAGGGCTTCTTCTCAAGATTTCCTGCGCTAATTGCTGCTCATTGCGAAGACGAACCAACCATACGAAAAAATATGGTTGACTTTAAGGAGAAATATGGTGAAGACATGCCGATGCATTTTCATCCGCTTGTTCGCAGTGTAGAAGCCTGTTACAAATCTTCTTCTTTCGCTGTATCGCTAGCTAAAAGACATGGTACGCGACTTCACATTTTGCACATATCTACAGCCAAAGAGACCGGACTCTTCGAAAATAAACTGCCCTTACACGAAAAGAAAATTACAGCAGAAGCCTGTATCCACCACCTCTGGTTTAGTGATCAGGATTATGAGCGATTAGGTACGTTGATTAAATGGAATCCTGCTATTAAGACTAAGACTGACCAGGAGGCAATTCTAAAAGCTGTACTTGATGATCGGATCGATGTGATTGCTACCGATCATGCTCCGCATACTATAGAAGAAAAAAAGGCAACCTATTTCAACGCACCCTCCGGAGGTCCATTGATTCAGCATGGCTTAATAGCAATGCTTGAATTGTATCATCAAAAGAAAATCAGCCTCGAAAAAATTGCTGAAAAAATGAGTCATAATCCAGCAATTCTATTTCGGATTGATAAAAGGGGATTTATCCGCGAAGGCAATTTCTCTGATCTGGTTTTGGTTGATTTGAATAAACCCTGGAAAGTGGAAAAGGCTACTATTTTAGCAAAATGTGGTTGGTCTCCGTTTGAAGGAAATACTTTTCAATCTTCAGTGACACATACACTTGTTTCCGGTCATTTGGCCTATGAGGAGGGCAAGTTCAATGACAACACCCTTGGTAAGCGCTTGCATTTCAATCTTTAAAGGAGTTTAAATCGTTTTTGCAAATTGAGCAGGGCTGTCTAACTTTGCAGTCCTCTAAACGGTGGATGTAGTTCAGTTGGTTAGAATGCTAGATTGTGATTCTGGAGGTCGCGGGTTCGAGCCCCGTCATTCACCCTAAAGCCCTCAAAAATTGGGGGCTTTTTCCTTTTCATTGCCATTGCAGAAACACAGATAAACCTCTAGCATTAAATCACGTGTAGTAGAGGGATCGGTTTAAAAAAAGAGCAATACATTTTCTTAATAATTCAATAGCAACAACAATTCTGTTTTTTATTATCTTTAATTGTGATATCGTGGAAAACATTGAGCCGCTGTTCTGTCTCTGAAAAAATACAGACCCTCTATGAACATGGAACGTTCATTATGGCCATCCGTTACTACAGATACAAAGTGAATCTTTACCTTTTAGGAGATTCCTATGTAGAGGTTTTTGTAAATCATAAACTGGCAGCCATTGAAAAAATTGATTTGCTTGATTCCTCTCACACGAGAATGCAATTCTATTCAGATCAGATCAAACTCCCTCAAGAGCTAGCTTCAAAAAGTGAATAAAAAAAGGCCTCGTTTGAGGCCTTATCTTTTTACAAAAACATTTCCTATGCTGCCGCTGTTGCAGCCTCCTGAATTTTTGCAGATTGTTTCAACAAGACAGTTTTCTTTGCCTTATAGCCGCAATATCCACACTGGTAATGCTTTAATAGTTCTCCCTCTTCGGTAGCTGATGGAGCTCTGATAATTTCTTCTTTCACCACTTTGAAAGTCTGGTAATTACATTCTGGGCATTGGATTGCATGCAAATGACCAGAATATTTTTCAACCTTGATGTATCCTGTCTCTTCATCCTTCCAAACATCGTAGTCAACAGAAAATACGTTTTCTTCAGCTTGCATACCTTCATCGAGGTAAGCATCTTCTTCTTCTTCACTCAGCAATTTCATTGGCTTGCCGGTTTTGGGAGAAATCCGAGGCTGATAGCGCAATACTTTCAATCGCTTCTCAATAAAGAAAGGGTAGTAAAACTTCAACAGGTTTTGGATGATCAATGCAACGATCATTCCCATCATTGAGGTAACGAAAAGCCTTACAAATATCCACAGCGCACTAAGCTCAATGATTGTTGAATTGGCATAAAAGCACCCACCAACAATAAGTACTATTGAAGCAATCCATAAGACCTTAATCTCATTTCTATTAATAAAATCATACCTGGCCTTTGCATCGCTTGTAGTCGACAATTTTACCAGATAGCCAAGAACAATAAGGATACCAGCCGCCCAACAAATGTAGGCCATGTTGGCAGCGAGGCTGTTCCAGGAATCATACTTGTGTGGATCTAATATTTCGTCCTCCATGATGGTGTTATTTTTAGCGTTTTTTAGGCTAACAAAGATAATAAACTACCAGACTAATCCGAGTCTGACAAATTCAAATATATGTAAAACAGTTACAATTACGCACTTTTTAGCGAATAATTTAATGTTTTGCTGTGCTCTTCATCACTTTAATTCCAAAATTCCGTACCACTTTATACGCAGTTTCCGCATCTTCAAACATGCCCATGTGACCGGAATTCTCAAGTATCAGGAGCTCACTCTTTCGATTTATTCGAGATTGCTCCTCGATAGCAGGGCAAGGGATAATGGTATCATGTTTTCCCGCAACAAAAAGACTTTCGCCTTCGTACCTTGCTAATAATGAGGTACTCGCAGGTCTGTCTCGCATTGCCAAGGTGTATGCCATCAGCGTCTTCTTTCGGGTTTGTGAGGCAATTGAATAGACTTTTTCAATAGAAGTGTGATTCTTTTGATAGAATAATCCGGGCACAAAAGTATCAACAAATGGGAGTACACCATTTTTGCCTACGAACTCAAAAACTTTATTCCTGGTCTGCTTTTTTTCCTTCGAATCTGGAAATGCTGTGGAGTGAAATAATCCAAAACCTGCTATTAAATCAGGTTCTTGATCTACCACAGACAAGGTTATATAGCCACCCAAAGAATGTCCAATAACAAGACATTTGCGAATCTCCATTTGGTGAAGCAACTTGATAAGCGTTGCCGCAACATTTACTATCGAGATCTTTCCATTAGGGAGCGGACTTTTCCCAAAACCAGGTAAGTCTGGAGTAATTACCCGAAAATCAACGGAAAGTCTTTCTGCAAATGAATCCCATATCTCATTGGTTTCGCAAAATCCATGAATGAGAATCAGGGGAAAACCCTTTCCTCTTTCCTTGTAATAAATTTCGCCCATGGCGATTATTTTGAAACTGTCTCCAGCATGGCAAGGACTGCCTTCTCTATTCCCTGAACATCAAATCCGGATTCGTGTTGAAGTTCAAGTTGCTCTCCGTGTTCAACAATCCAATCGGGAATACCAAGTCTTCTGACCTCAACGGAATAATGATGATCTGCCATGAACTCTACAATTGCACTTCCAAACCCGCCTTGAATACAACCGTCTTCTACTGTGATAATCTTCTTATATTTTGAAAAAATTTCATGAAGAAGCTCAGCATCCAAAGGCTTAACAAATCGAAGATCGTAATGCCCGATGTTGATTCCTTGTTTTGCCAATTTTTCACAGACTTCGACAGCAAAGTTGCCAATATGGCCAATCGTAAGAATAGCCAGATCTTCCCCCTCAACAATTGTACGTCCCGTGCCAATTTTGATTTCTTCAAAGGGAGTCCTCCAGTTTGGCATAACACCTTGGCCGCGTGGATATCGAATTGAGAAGGCTTGCTCTTTTCTTGGTAGCTGCGCAGTGAACATCAAATTCCTTAACTCCGCTTCATCCATGGGAGCCGCAACAATCATATTAGGTAAACAACGGAAGTAAGCTATATCGTAGGCTCCATGATGAGTTGGGCCATCAGCCCCTGCATAACCTGCTCTATCAAGACAAAAATTTACCGGGAGGTTTTGAATACAAACATCATGTACTACCTGATCATAAGCTCGTTGCATAAAGGAGCTATAGATATTACAAAAAGGTATCAGTCCCTGTGTTGCTAAGCCTGCTGAAAAAGTAACAGCGTGTTGCTCTGCTATCCCTACATCAAATGCCCTTGCTGGCATCTCCTTCATCATGATATTAAGCGAAGAACCCGATGGCATAGCCGGGGTTATTCCAATGATTTTATCATTTGCCTTTGATAGTTCCACCAGCGTATGACCAAAGACATCCTGATATTTTGGCGCCTGGGGTTTATCATACACTTTCTTATGAATCTCCCCACTAATCTTATCAAACGTACCGGGCGCATGCCAGGTGGTGGCATTACCTTTTTCGGCCGGACCATAGCCCTTGCCCTTGGTAGTTATGCAATGAAGAATTTTGGGACCTTTGATATTTTTAAGATCGTTAAGCACAGCAACCAGATGATCCACATCATGGCCATCCACGGGACCGAAGTAGCGAAGATTAAGTGACTCGAATAAATTACTCTGACTTAACAGCGTTGCTTTTATACCATTCTCAACTTTGGACACAATTTCCTGTGCACTTTTACCAAACATGGAAAGCTTGCCCAACAGATTCCACACATCATCCTTCAACTTATTATATGTCTTTGAAGTAGTAATGTCAGTGAGATAATCTTTCAATGCTCCCACATTGGGATCAATCGACATGCAGTTGTCATTGAGAATGATCAAGAGGTTGGTATCCGAAACGCCCGCATGATTCAACCCTTCGAAGGCCATCCCTCCGGTAAGGGCACCATCACCTATCACCGCAATATGCTGCTTATCTTCCAAGCCCAAGTATTTTGAAGCGACCGCCATACCTAATGCTGCAGATACAGAAGTCGAAGAGTGGCCTACACCAAATGTATCGTAAGGACTTTCTTTCCTTTTAGGGAATCCTGAAAGGCCCTTATAAACTCTGTTTGTATAAAAATTATCTCTGCGTCCTGTAAGAATTTTATGACCATAGGCCTGATGACCCACATCCCACACTAATTGGTCAGTGGGTGTATTAAAGACGTAATGAAGAGCAACTGTAAGTTCAACCACGCCAAGGCTAGCGCCAAAATGACCGCCATAAACAGATACATTATCAATGATGAAATGCCGGAGTTCATCACAAAGTTGCACCAACTGAGCCTGATCCAATTTTTTCAGATCGGTCGGGCTCTCTATTTGTGCTAAAATTTTTCCGGGTGTAATGAGCATTTGCTGGCTGGTCGTTTTCTTCTCAGTACTAAACGCTCAATTAAAGTAAGTGTTTTTACACATTAATGATTGATTTACGCAAAAATAAGGATTTTTGGATTTACAGCCCCAATTTATCCGTCCTGCCAAACCTTTTATAATTAGCTTCCCTTGTCCTGAAATCCATAAATCGTGGCTAATTTCGCCCCTAAATTATGACACAGGAAAACTACGAGATTAAACTTGCCCTATTCGAAGGTCCTTTTGATCTTCTCTTGTTCTTTATCGAGCGTGATGAGTTGGATATCTATGACATCCCCATTTTTAAAATCACTACCGATTTTCTGGATTACATCCGCCATCTTGAAACGCTCAATGTAGATGTAGCCAGCGAATTTATTTTAGTTGCTGCAACGCTAATGCGCATCAAGTCCAAGATGCTATTGCCACGGCCGCAACTGGATGAGCAGGGCAATGAGATTGATCCCCGTGAAGAGCTTATCCGACACTTGCTTGAGTATAAGAAGTATAAATCAGTTATCGATCAATTTCACAAACTGGAGGAAGTGGCGTTGCAAAAGGAAAAGCGAGGAAATATTCTTAAGGAATTAAGGCAACTAGCCGAAAGCACCAACGTGGAGGCAGAACTTCAGGATGTTGACCTTTTTAAGCTGTTGACTGTATTTGAAAAAATATTAAGGCGTCAAGAAGAAGAGAAGAACCGACCTGTGCATCAGGTTATACAATATCCTTATACAGTAGAAGGTCAAAGAGAATACATCCTTAATGAACTGGTGACAAAACCAAGACTTGCTTTTTCAGAGCTGCTTGAAAAAACACCTACCCGAGTAGCGTTAATTTTTAACTTCCTTGCCATTCTTGAAATGTTATCCCTAGGTCAATTGGGTTTGCAGATTGGAGAAGGCTACAACAACTTTTGGGTAACGATGAAGGATACCTTAGAAACTACCCCGAATTAACAACCTAATTCTCTTCCCTTAGTTTCTTTTTATCCACCAATCCTCCCGTGAGGCGGATCAGATCAATTCTGCTTGCAATGCTGCTATAGATAGCCTGATAGTTTTCAAGGGCTGAATTTCGATAGTTTTCCTGAACTATTCTTAAATCAATTGCACTCAATGTTCCATTCTTGTATCGTTCGTTAGCGAGTCTGATATTCAATTCAGCGGCATTTAATTTAGTTTGTGTAATCTGCACAAGCTGTCTCCTAAGATTATATAAGTCGAAATTATTTAGCAGGTCGTTCTCTACAGAAAGCTTGAGCTGATCTGTTGTTAATTGTCCGATCTTCTCTTGAACTTCTGCGTTCTCAATAGAACGTTTGATCTGTCCTCCATTAAAAAGAGTCCATCGCATACCCAAATTGGCGTAGCCTCCATAGGAGTTTCCGGTTTTCGTGCTGTATTCAGGGGCAAAATTTGTATTGATGACCGGTTGATTCTGATCATCATTTAAATAACCAACTGTACTTTTCACAGGCGTTCCATTTTCAGTCGGTCGAAACTTCGCATTGAGTTGATCCAAACTCCCTGTTGCTCCAAGATTCAATGTTAGCGAAGGGTAATTATTCGATTGTTGATTGCGCGTATTGTTCCGTAGAATTTCCTGATTAATGTATTGATTCTGAAGATTGGTGTTGGAACTCACCATTTTGGCTCTCAGGTCTTCATAACTGTATAATTTACTTTCGTATTGGAGAGAGTCTGTCAATTTATATTCGTTGGCAAGTGGCTCATTGAGCAACAGATTAAGACTGCGAAAGGCATTCTTAACCCTTATTTGTTGTTGTAACACATTGGCCGAGTCCGTGAGGTAATTATTTTGCTCTTGCAACACATCGAACGTGATGGCGCTTCCCAAGTCTTTACGCAGTTTTACGTAATCATATCTTTCTTTCGAAAATGCCAAATTAATTTTAAATATCTGAAGCCGCTTTTTTTCAAGGAGCGTTGTGTAATAGCCAAGGATCACGCCTTGAACGGTATTCTCTAAAACAAAAGCGGCATTGCCATAACTCAATTCTTCCAATTGCTCCAGTCGCTGTTTGTTAAGGCGGACAGAAAATCCATCGAAGAGGATAAACTGTGCATCTAATTGCCCAACCAGATTGTTCGATATATTTCGGCCGGCAACTGCAAAGGGATTGGCAGGCTTGCGCTGAACAACACTATTATTAAAAGCCGGAATTAGATTAATGATTGGCAGTAATCCCGCCTGGCCCCAGGTATTGTTATTGCGCGCTACATCAATATTAAGTTGCCCTATTTGAACATTGAAATTATTATTGAGCCCAATCGCGACTGCTTGAGCCAGACTCAGCGTGTCTTGCGCCTTTGCAAAAAAAGCATTGCCTAGAAAGGCTATTCCTATTAACAAACGATTCATTACCAATAAGCGAGATTTCATTTCAATATTAACATTTACCACTATTTGGCTACTTGATGCTCTCGGCTGAAGTAAGTATAAATAGCAGGAATTACAAACAATGTAAGAATGGTGGCGAACATCATTCCACCGATAACTCCAATCCCCATCGACACACGACTTTCTGAGCCGGCCCCTAATGCCAACGCAATCGGAAGGATACCAAGGCTGGTTGACAAGCTGGTCATTAGAATCGGACGAAAACGGGATTCCGCAGCTTCCATTACCGCTTCCATCATCGTCTTTCCTTGCTCTTTGCGTTGATTGGCGAATTCTACAATCAAAATACCATTCTTGGTCACCAGACCGATAAGCATAATGATTCCAATCTGACTAAATACATTCAATGTTTGATTGAAATACCAAAGCGAGATCAGGGCGCCTGCCAACGCAAGAGGAACGGTGAACATAATTACTAATGGATCCTTGAAGCTTTCAAACTGACCTGCAAGGACCAAATAGATAATGGCAAGTGCGATAAGAAAAGCATAGTAAATACTGGAGGAGCTCTCTGTGAATTCCCGGGATGCTCCATCCAGACTTGTTGTATAACTTTCATCCAAAACTTCGGCTCCAATCCTTTCCATTTCTTTTATTCCTTCTCCAAGGGCAACACCTTTTGCCAACTGAGCCTGCACTTTAGCAGATGAATATCTATTGAAACGATAAAGTTGAGGAGGGCTGCTTTGCTCTGCCATGGTGACAAGATTATCAAGTTGAATTAATTCGCCCCGCTTATTCTTAACGTACAAGGTCTTCAAGTCAGTAGGCTCATTTCTATCCCCACGCTCTACTTGCCCTATGATTTGATATTGCTTGCCATCCATAATATAGTTACCAAACCGGGTACCGCTTAATCCAAGTTGAAGTGTTTGCGCAATGTCAAAAACGTTGACACCAAGATTGCGAGCCTTATCTCGATCAATAGAAATTTCGATCTCTGGTTTGTTGAACTTTAAATCTAAATCTACAAATGCAAACTTTGGACTGGCAGCAGCTTTAACCATAAACTGCGGCAGCACTTTTTTAAGTTTATCAATATCCGCTGCCTGTATTACAAATTGAACTGGGAACCCGCCTCTTCGGTCTCCTATGGTTTGAGCTTGAGAGATAAAGGTTCTTACCCCACTGAATTTTTTGGCCTTCATGGTAACATCGTCAACAATTTGTTGCTGAGTCCTTTCTCGTTGTGAAGCATCTTTAAGGATGACACGAACAAATCCGGAATTTACACCCGTCCCCCCAAAGCCGGGTGCAGTTACACTTATTAGGCCTGCTCGTTCAGGCACTTGTTCAGTTATAAAATCGGTTAACTCCCGCACATAACCGTCCATATATTCAAACGTTGCTCCTTCTGATGCCTGGGCTTGCAAACGGAATTCACTACGATCTTCTAATGGAGCGAGTTCGGAAGGAATGGATGTTCCCAAAAAATAGATCAATACTCCGGATAAAATGATGATGACGAAAGCTAACCACCTCCTCCTCATAAAACCATGAAGCGCCTCTGCATAGCCAGCTGTAAGCCAGTTAAAAAATGGTTCCGTCTTCCGATAAAGCCAAGGCTGAATGGCTCTTCTTTTAAGAAGTTTGGAGCTCATCATGGGCGTGAGTGTAAGCGACACAAATGCTGAAATAGCAACAGCACTTGCCACCACAAGGCCAAACTCACGGAACAATCGACCTGTAAGGCCTTGCAAGAAAATAACGGGCAGAAAAACTGCTACCACAGAAACCGTAGTTGAGATAACTGCAAAGTAAATTTCTGATGAGCCCTTCTTTGCAGCTTCGAGAGGCTCTTCTCCGCCTTCCACTTTCACATAAATGTTTTCCAATACCACGATCGCATCATCTACAACAATCCCAATCGCTAATACGATACCCAGCAACGTAAGGACGTTGATTGTGAAGCCCAGCAAGTACATTACAAAGAACGCTCCTATTAAAGAAATTGGAATTGTTACTATCGGGATCAGTGTGGTTCTCCAGTCTCTTAGGAAAATGAAAATGATAGAAAGTACCAGGCAGAAAGCAATGACAATGGTTTCCTCTACTTCGGCAATGGATGAGCGAATATACTGAGTCGAATCATAACTCATTTGATAGGTAACATCTGGCGGAAGGTCCCGCTGAATCTGGTCAAGCTTTTTATAAAGACGGTCGGCTATATCAATATTATTGGCACCGGGCTGAGCTACGATAGCAATGGCTGCTCCAGGTACTCCATCTCTGCGAAGGATCGTTCGTTCATTTTCAGCTCCCAATCTGGCATATCCTATATCAGAGAACCTCACTACATTATCTCCATCTTCTTTGATGATCAGGTTGTTGAAATCGTCTTCCGTATTCAGACGACCCATAGTACGTACGGTCAGTTCAGTGTTCTGCCCTTCTACTCTACCGGAGGGCAGCTCCACATTTTCTCGATTGAGTGCTTGCAACACATCGGAGGGGGCCAATTTTAAAGAGGCCAGTTTAATTGGATCCATCCATAAACGCATAGAATACCTTCGCTGTCCCCAAATTTGGACTGAGCTTACACCGGGAATCGTTTGTATTCTTTCCTTGAAATAAAGCTCCGCAATGCGAGATATCTCCAGGAGATTTCGCTTGTCGCTTTTGACAGTTAAAAATATAATCGGGCTTGAGTCTGCATCGGCTTTTTCAACTACGGGCGGATCCACATCTTGTGGCAATCTGTTAAGAGCACCGGAAACTTTATCGCGAACATCATTTGCAGCCGCTTCAATGTTAACACCCAATTCAAACTCTACCGTTAGGTTGCTTCTGCCTTCCCTACTTACCGAAGTGAGCGTACGTATGCCGGCTATTCCATTAACGGCATCTTCCAGAGGCTCGGTAATCTGAGACTCCATGACATCGGCATTAGCACCGATATAGTTCGTAGACACAGTAACTACCGGAGGATCAACACTCGGGAATTCACGAACACCCAAAAAAGAAAAACCAATAAACCCGAATAAAATAATCACCAGCGACATGACAATCGCCAGCACGGGCCTATTGATACTAATAGTAGAAAGACTTGCCATACTTGATCTCGTTATTTACCCTCTCATTTCACCCTTATGGTATCTCTTTTTAAAGAGCTGACCTCAATCTCCAACCCCGGTCTCATTTGAAGAATCCCGGTGGTAATCAACGTATCATTCGCCTTTAAGCCAGAAAGAACCTCCAGTAGACGCTCCATTCTCAAACCTGTTTCAATCTTAACTTCCTTGGCCTTGCCGTTATCTGTGATATAGACTTTTTTGCCACCCTGCTCAGGAATTACTGCCTCTGTCGGCACTAAAATGGCATTTTCAGTGGATTCGAGGATGACTTCAACCTTTACAAATTGACCCGGCAGTAAGACTCCACTTGAATTATCTGCCAAAGCTCTTATTTTTAATGTTCTCGTTTCAGGGTCTATGCGTGGTTCAATGGCGTACACCTCTCCTTCATAAATTTTTAAGTCATTTTCAATTGTAAAAAGTATTCGCTTCCCAACTGTGACTTGGGTACTGTATCTGCCGGGCACCCCAAATTCAATCTTAGCTGGTGAAATATTATAAAGTGTTGCAATTGATGTATTCGGGGATATGTAGGCGCCTTCGCTGATATACCGCAACCCGATGATTCCATCGAAAGGGGCTTTAACTTTTGTCTTTTCTAATTGCGCTTCAAGAACTCTGATATCAGCTTGTGTAGTATTAAGTCGATTTAACGCATTGTCATACTCCTCCTGACTAATCGCATCTTTTTCTAAGAGTTTGCGTTGCCGAAATTCATTGTCTTCATTGAGCTTCTTATTGTATTTCTGCTTTTGCAACTGAGCTCGAATCTCCTCGTCATTGATCTGAAGGAGTAATTCATTTTTTTTTACTTGTTTACCCTCCTTGAAATAAAGGCCGGTTATTTTTCCTGATCCTTCACTTTTTAATTCCAGTGATTCATTAGCTTGTACTGATCCAGTTACGGTGAGCTTATTGTCAAGCTTTGAAGGCATAATGATAACAGCTTCTACCGAGAGTTTGCCGCCACGCTGACCGCCACCACCAGGAGGTCCGGCCGAAGCACCCTCTTTTTTGGTATTCTGCCAAATCTTGAGCTTCGGCAGCGCCAATAAAAAAACGATGACCGTAATTACAATGCCAATAATAATTTTCTTTTTCATTCTGTCCGTTAATAAGAAAACATGATTTTAGTTCAAAGAAGAGAACCGTTCATGGAGTTCAAGTACTTGTGGGATCACCAACTGGCTTTCGTCATTGACAATCACAAAGTCAGCACGTTGCAACTTTTGTTCTTCCAACAACTGATTCCCAAAGATGTTTTCAACATCTTTTTCCGTCCGGTGAGTATCTCTTTCTAAAACACGCTTCATTCGAATTTTTTTTGAGGCGGAAACAACAATAATCTTGTCTAACCCTTTAAACGATCCAGATTCAAAAAGCAAAGCAGCTTCTTTAATTAAGTAAGGAAAATGCTGATGTGTACTTACCCACCCCTCATAATCCTTCGCCACCCGTGGATGAACCAACTGGTTTAACCTTTCTAGCTTCAGTTTTTGATCAAATACGATCTGGCCCAGGTATTTTTTGTTGAGGCTTCCATCCTCATTATAGCTCAACATTCCGAATTCTTTTTTGATTTGTTCGACTAGTATTCCGTCAGTGGTCATTAAAATTTTCGCTCGGCTATCTGCGTCATAAATGGGAATGCCCAACGATTGAAAAATTTTACAAATCAGCGTTTTCCCTGAGCCAATTCCACCTGTTATCCCTATCTGAAGAGGTCTTTTCATTAATCACGGAATCTCCTAAAATATCCTTACTTCTATGGAGTCGGACCTGAGTAATTGCACGTAAGGAGGGAATCCTTTCCATAGAGGGTAAACGATCATCATTCCTTTGTTAGCGCTTCGCAAATCGACTGTTGCTGTTATAATCTGCTTTTGAAAGTCGTCAGCCCGATCTTTTGGTATCTGGACTTGGTAAAAGACGCTGTCACTGCTTAAACTCATTTGAGCGACAGAAGGCTTGACCACGTCCAGCTTAACTTTTTGGTTAATCGTCATTACCTGCCCTACCTCAAACATTACCTCCACCACCGGTGGATCTCTTTTAATCATTTCATTGTTGGTAGTCACTTCAATTGATTCTCTGAAATTCTCAGTAATTTTTTTTCCCGAATAGGTGAGTACTATTGAATCTGACAGTTCGTGGAGAAGACTTCTTGCTCCCTCCAGGTGCACCGAATCCGGAAGAATGACAATGGGACTAATTCTCCCATAACCTTCTTTATAAGAAATTGATTTCTCGCTAAGAACTACCGGGTAGGCATGAATATCTTTCAGTTCAATTTCGAGAAAAAGTGTGTCGGTCACCACATAGTTGATTTGCAGCCTGCCTAGCTGACTTGCCAGAAGAGGTGGCAAGGTGCTACACACGATCTTCTTTACTTCAGCGGGACGCTCCAATGGAATGGCCAGACTGGGGCGCTTGAGTCCATAACTACCGCTGCGAAGCAAATCCCAGCCATTGCCCTTTACATTGATATTGACTTCCTCGGGGAGAGCCTTTGCCTGAATAAACTTTTCATTATTGAACTCGAAGCGGAGCGAAAAGCGCACGTTCGTTGAGTATTCCTTATTGATGGCATTAAAAAACCAAAAGACCGTAGCGGCTAAAAAGCAAAGCGAAACGGCCTTCCAGTTGGTGCGGTTAAACTTAAAGAGGTTGACGAAAACCCTGAAGAGGTTCACATTTATATAAAACTAATTATTTTTTCACTGCGCTAATTGCTTTTGTCGATTCCATGGAGATGGAGGACTTGGTCATTTTGATTCTTCCACCACGCTCCACTTCAAGAATGAATGCATCTCCTTCTATTTCTGCAACACGCCCGTACATTCCACCGATAGTTATAATTTCATCTCCCTTTTTTACTTCCTCAATAAATTTTTTCTGATCCTTTGCTTTCTTTTGTTGTGGGCGAATCATGAAAAAATAAAATACCACTACGATAGCTACCATGAAAATCATGGAGCTCCATCCACTTCCCTGTTGGGCCTGTAACAAAATCGAATACATATGTTTAAAATTTAGGGCAGCAAGTTATTCTATTAAAATAAACATCCCAAGCCGACAACCGACTTGGGATGATATTGAATAATTAAAAAATTACTATTTCACAGGTCCGTTGGCACCATCAGGCTTGGGGGTAACCATTGCTTTAAAGCGAAGGGTTGTCACCTTAGGCCAGGTGTTGGCCGTAACCGTGATCGTCTTATTTTGAATTCCTGTTTTTCCGTTCGTGTCGAATTCCGCCTTTACAAAGCCTGATCCACCCACCGGAATAGGTTCTTTGCTCCAATCGGGAACGGTGCAACCGCATGACGGTGCGGCATTCTGAATGATAAGTGGAGCCTCTCCATTATTTTTGATTTTGTAGGTATAGGTCACTTTCTGTCCTTCATTGACAGTACCAAAATCATGGTCTGTTCTTTCAAATTCAGCAACCGGAAGCGGGCCTTCGGGCTTCTCCTCCGCTACAATTGGTGTTGCTGTAGGGCTTGCAGTTGTTGCTGTCGCAGCGGCAGCAGGCTTATTGGTTTCCATTTGTGAAAGGCGGCTCTCCAACTCTGCAATTCTTTTTTCTGAAGCACGGTCGCGGCAACTTAGGATCGTTGCTATTAGGACAATACTCATCACGATTCGATATCCTGTTTTCATAAACTTTTCTGTTTTATTGACTTAATTCTTCGTTATAGGTAAAAGTAAATTCAAAATTAGAGGCCAAATCAGCTAAATGCAATCCGGCCGGGCTTTTTTAACATATTATTAACTCTTTTTGTCTCCACGCATCTGCGCCAAAAGCTCATCTACATCTTCTAATAGGCGCTCTGCTTTATTTTTTGCTTCGGAAACTACCTTCTGGCCCTGTGATTTCGCCTCGGAGGTTAGCGGTGATTCTTTTCCGGTAACTAAATCATCGAGAAATTCCTCCAGCATTTTCTTGTACTTATCAAGCCGGAAAGAAAGCTTCTCACGGGTAACGGTGCCTTTATCCGGGGCATATAATATCCCAAGGATGGCACCTGCGGCTGCGCCTGCCAAAAAAGCCATCAACGCGTTACTTCCTTTTTTACTCATAGCTCATCGTTTTAGGGAGAGCAAAGATAAGGTTTTCGGGAAAACTACTTATTATCAATTAACCCTCTTCCGCTTTTTTTAAGCGCGCCTGATGCTTTTAACTCCTTGGCGATTACATCCAAAATACCGTTGATGAACTGCCGGCTTTTAGGGGTGCTGTAGTGTTTGGCCAGTTCAATGTATTCGTTGATACTTACCTTCACCGGAATATTTGGAAACTGTATGAGCTCAGCAATTGCCATTTCCAAAATGACCCGGTCGGTGAGTGGCAAACGATCTACTTCCCAATTTTTAGTATTTTGAGAAATTAACTCCTTATGTTTTTCATCTAGATCTACCGCTCCGTGAAAAAGTGCTTTCATGAATTCACGATCATCGTCCCAATCCAAAGAGAGCTTCTGTATTTCTACTTTACCATCCTCGCTTAATGATTTAATAGTTTTTTCCGCCAGGCTTTTTACAATCTCTTTGTCTTCAGCCCAACGCATGTCTTCTTCTTCAAAATAATCATTGATGACGGTCTTGCCTAAAATGACTTTACGGATAAGATGCTTCAGTATGGATTTCTGATCCTCAAGAGATGGCGTCTTTACTTCATTGAATTTTCGGAATTCTTCATCCGGCTTCACCATTTCCCGAAACCAGTCCTTCACTAGATCTTGCCGGGTGCTCCAATTGCCGTTGGTCTTAATCAACGCCTTAGTTAATTCCTGATTTTCTCTTAGCGATTGAATACCTGTATTTTGAATGAAGTTTTTAAAATCCGATTTTTTATCTGTCACGGCACTATCTGCCATCGATATCAAAAGCCCAAGTACTGATAGATATAGATCATTTAATTTCTCTACTTCAAGCACCATATTCTTGCTGAAGAAGGTATTGTCTTTTTTAACGCTTTTGTGGTATACGGAAAGGCCTTCCTTGACGGCAGCACTGACTTTTGCATCATCGCTGTCAATGCTATCACCTTTGTTGAATTTCCTCTCCAAAAGCTGGCGGGCCATTTTTCGTTGGCCCTTGAGAAGCTCTTTATCCTGAAACTCCATCGAATTGAGATTAGGTTGAAAATGCTCTTCAATTTGGTCGAGGGCAAGCTGATAGTTTGCTTCTTTACATTGCTCAAAAGCAAATAGGCTTTGCATGATTTTGATGCGGAGGGTACGTCTGTTGAGCATAGTTTTATAAGAACGTTCTTATTGAAACCGCAAATTACGAGGAATGATTAGAAAAACGAGAGGCTGCAAGGATTTTAACGTTCGGTGATTACTTTTACAACTGTACCGCGATGAACTAAACGAGCTGTCTTTCGTTTTTACAGCGTTACTTACATTTTTACCTTCATGAAAGAACTTAAGTACCTCAATAAATACCTGATTAAATACAAATGGCATCTGCTGTTGGGGCTGCTCTTTGTCATTATTTCAAACATCTTTCAGATTGTTCCGGCACCGCTGGTGAGGTACTCCATCGATCTTGTCGTTGACAATATCAGGCTTTATCATTCACTGGAAAATGTAAAAGTACAGCAAGACTTTTTTGACGTTTTCGCAAAAGGGATCTTGATTTACGCGGTTCTCATCCTGGTGATGGCATTGCTGCGGGGAATTTTTCTGTATTTCGTTCGCCAGACCCTGATTGTGATGAGCCGGCTTATTGAATATGATTTGAAGAACGAAGTCTTCGAACATTATCAAACGCTACCCCTCAGCTTCTACCGTAAAAATAATACGGGAGATTTGATGAACAGAATTTCAGAAGATGTTGGGCGAGTGCGTATGTATCTGGGCCCTTCCATTATGTATGGCTTGCAGTTGATCACTTTATTTCTAATGCTCATTCCTATCATGTTCAGCATTAGCACGAAGCTGACATGGTATGCGCTTATTCCATTGCCTTTCCTTTCTTTTAGTATTTACTATGTAAATAACATCATCGAAAGAAGGTCGGAAGAAATCCAGGAAAGCCAATCGCGTCTTAGCACCTTTGTTCAAGAAGCCTTTTCAGGGATTCGTGTTTTGAAATCATTTACACGGGAGCGTGAATCGGTGAAGAGTTTTACCAAAGAGAGTGATATCTACAAGCGGCATTCATTACGACTCACCCGCGTGCAGTCCTTGTTTTTTCCTTTAATGACAGGGTTGATCGGACTCAGTACGATTCTTACCGTCTATGCGGGAAGCGTAGAGGTTATCCGCGGCACACTTACTTTCGGAAACATTGCTGAATTTATTATTTATGTAAACATGCTGACATGGCCTGTCGCTTCACTTGGCTGGACGAGCAGCTTAGTGCAACGCGCGGAGGCCTCTCAAAAACGAATCAATGAATTTCTTAAAACAAAGACCGACATCGTATCCGAAAAGAATTTATCGCGCATCATTGACGGAAAGATTCAATTCAAAGACGTTTCATTTACGTATCCTGATACGGGAGTTAAAGCACTAAAAAACATTTCTTTTGAAATCAATCCCGGAGATGCATTGGCGATTATCGGAACCACGGGATCGGGAAAAAGCACAATCTCCAACCTGATCGGAAGATTGTATGATGTAACCTCGGGTGAGGTTTTAATTGATAATATCTCCATTAAGCATTACGACCTGGTAAGTCTTCGCAGTCAGATGGGAGCGGTTCCTCAAGACGTTTTCTTATTTAGCGATACTATCTATAATAATATTGCCTTCGGACTAAACGAACCTAATGAAGAATTAATTCTGCAAGCGGCAAAAGATGCTGATGTCTATGAAAATATTATGGGTTTCTCGAATGGTTTTCAAACACGGGTGGGAGAACGAGGGATTACACTTTCAGGCGGCCAGAAGCAACGCGTGTCTATTGCCCGCGCTATTGTCCGGGCGCCAAAAATTTTAATGCTGGACGATGCCCTTTCTGCCGTTGATACCAAAACAGAAAATACAATTCTCAATAGCATGAAAAAGATCATGCAAGGTCGAACGAGTATTATTATTTCTCATCGGGTCTCTTCTGCGAAACTTGCCAATAAAATTATTGTGCTCAATGATGGTGTTCTCGTTGAGGAAGGAACTCACGAAAGCTTACTGGCGAGTAAAGGAGTTTACCATGAATTGTATGAGAAGCAAATGCAAACTGATGAAGTGACTAACTGATAAAGTGTATTACTCCTTAAAAGATATACCTGAGACCTACACCACCTTGAAATCTTTTGTAGCCAGGATCTAGCAGGGCATCGGTAAACCATTCTACTTCTATAAATGCTGACAGCGGAAGGGTAAAATAGGAGTATTCAAATCCAAGTACCACCACAGGCCCATAGGTAAATCTATTTTCTCTAAATTTACCAAAATCTCCCAGGTTATTTGGATCACTCACATCATCCAAAAATAAATAATCGTACTCCAATGAAGTACTTCTCCATTGCCAGCCAAGGCCTGTATAAAACTGAAGCCCTTTCGAAATCTTTTCTGCATCCCATTGATAAAGAAATTTAGCTTCTACCGTCCAATCCGAAAGAGCCTTGTGAGCCAGGTACTTAATGCCTTGATCTGTCCCTAAGGTATCGGGAAGATATTGGTTGAATGCCGCACGATAATACTTATTGTATAGACCACTTGCGGCTTTTCCGGCATCCGCAGCAAAGGCCCAGTTTTTACTGGGATAAAATTTATAGGAAAGGGCAAATGGATCACCAAACTTAAATCCAATGCCCTGATAGGGATATTTGCTTGCTACAAAAATAGGGCACATAATCAATGCTTTGCTACGCGTAACATTAGGGACACGATAGCGACCGCTTACCACGCTCTTTGTTTGAGCATAGGCCTGAACCACACCAAGGGTCAGGGTCAGCAATACGAGGAGGGGTTTTACCAAGCGCATTAGAGCAAATATAGCTTTTTTGCCCTTATCTAAGGATAAATGGTCGAAATAGGAGGCTAAGTATCAAACTACCTCTTTGTATTGCAT
>JANNRV010000116.1:0-27192 GCA_031401775.1 Bacteroidia bacterium
TCAATAAAATATTGCTGCACATCACCCATCATGCGCAATGCAAACTCTGTAGAGAAGATACAGGTGTTCTGTGCCTGATCTTCTTTTAGAATATCTGCTTGTACCGTGCCGCGAACTTGTGACAATGTTTCGGATTTTATCTTATCATAAATTTCTTTTGGCAATACTTGATCACCGGTTACACCCAATAACATCAAACCCAATCCATCATTTCCCTTTGGAAGCGGACCTTGATAAACAGGCCGCAAGGCAGAAGAAGGATAAATCTTTTCAATTTGTTTCTTAACGCCAGCTTCCAATCCATTCTTCTTAATATACAATTCACATTGTTGATCGATAGCCGCATTCAAGAAATAGCCCAATAGCATAGGAGCTGGGCCATTAATGGTCATCGACACAGAGGTTTTGGGATCACATAGATTAAACCCACTGTATAATTTCTTTGCATCATCGAGGCAACATATGCTTACGCCTGAGTTGCCAATCTTTCCATAAATGTCTGGACGATGGTCGGGATCGTTGCCATAAAGCGTTACCGAGTCAAATGCTGTTGACAAACGCTTGGCTGGCATTGCCAGACTCACATAATGAAATCTTCTGTTCGTGCGCTCCGGTCCACCTTCACCTGCAAACATGCGTGTTGGGTCTTCACCTTCGCGCTTGAATGGATAGATGCCTGCCGTGAAAGGAAATTCTCCAGGCACATTCTCCTGTAAATTCCACTTTAATAAATCACCCCATGCTTCGTACTTCGGCAAAGCAATTTTTGGAATCTGAAGGTGTGACAACGATTCAGAATGTGTTTGAATACCAATCTCTTTGTCGCGCACTTTGAATTTGAACAGAGGTCCTTTGTATTGTTCTACTTTCTTTGGCCACTCTTCGATGAGTTTTAGGTTTTTGGGATCGAGGTTTAGTTTGAGTTTGTTCACCTCATCCCCCAGCCCCTTCTCCAGAGGAGAAGGGGAGGAGTTGGAGGGACTTGTAGACTCTAGCCCCTCTCCTCTGGAGAGGGGTTGGGGTGAGGTTTTTATATGCTCAATCGTTTTATCAATCGCATACAACTTCTGCGCAATCTCCGCTTGCTCTTTCACCCACGCATCATATTTTCTGTTGCCTTCCGATATCTCACTCAGGTATCGTGTGCGATGCGGAGGGATCACAAATATCTTTTCCGACATTTCGCGCGTGATGTGGAAATTAGATCGCAGTGTTGATCCAGTCTTCTCCACAATCTTATTCATTACCTGCACGTAAAGTTGATTAGTACCCGGGTCGTTGAACTGCGAAGCAATCGTGCCAAACACCGGCATGTCTTCCTGCTTTTTATCCCACAGTTGATGATTGCGCTGATATTGTTTCTTCACATCGCGCAATGCATCGAGTGCTCCCCGCTTGTCAAACTTGTTGAGGGCAATCACATCGGCAAAGTCGAGCATGTCGATTTTTTCTAATTGTGTAGCTGCACCGTATTCAGGTGTCATCACGTAAAGCGACACATCGCTGTGATCCAGAATTTCTGTGTCACTCTGACCAATGCCCGATGTTTCAATAATAATTAAATCATAACCTGCTGCCTTCAACACCTGTATCGCCTCCTTCACATAAGCCGACAACGCCAGGTTACTCTGACGAGTCGCCAATGATCGCATGAACACGCGCGAATTGTTAATAGCATTCATACGAATACGATCGCCAAGCAATGCACCACCCGTTTTGCGTTTGGACGGATCAACTGAAACCAATCCAATCGTTTTATCTTTAAAGTCAATCAAAAACCTTCTCACAAATTCATCCACCATCGATGACTTACCCGCACCACCCGTTCCGGTAATCCCCAACACAGGCGCTTTCGACAACGCAGCTTTTTTATTAATGTCTTCAAAAGTTTTTTTATGCAAGTCATAATAGTTCTCCGCTGCAGAGATCAGTTGAGCAATCTGCACAGGATTGCCTACTGCCAATTGCCCATTGCCTATTACTTTCCCCGTTGCATAATCACTCTTCTCCACCAGATCATTAATCATTCCCTGCAAGCCCATGCTGCGGCCGTCATCGGGTGAGTAGATGCGCGTGATGCCGTAGGCCATCAGTTCTTTTATTTCTTCAGGCAGGATCACGCCACCGCCACCGCCAAAAATTTTGATGTGGCCCGCGCCTTTTTCCTGCAGCAGGTCATACATGTATTTGAAATATTCCGTGTGGCCGCCCTGGTAGCTGGTGAGCGCGATGGACTGCGCATCTTCCTGAATGGCGGTGTTCACCACCTCTTCCACACTCCGGTCGTGACCTAAATGAATGACCTCCACGCCCGTGGCCTGAATAATCCTGCGCATGATGTTGATGGCCGCATCGTGCCCATCGAAGAGGCTGGCGGCCGTTACGATGCGCACTTTGTTTTTTGGTTTATAAGGCGCTGGGGCCTGATGCCCGGCCATGGAGGTTGCTTTACTGATTGGTTTTTCTGCGCTGACTGTTTCCGTACTCATTGATAGAGATTAAGATTCAAAAATACGGAACGGATTAAGATTAAGCTAACGGGTGGTAGTCAATGACTTACTTGTCAGTCTGAGCCTGTCGATGACTGTTCAAAAAGGGCGTCATACTCCTGATAACTATCTAAAATTCAATATTTCAAAAAGAAAAGCAGTTGAAAAAAGAACAAGTTGTACGCGTTGCAAACGCGCACTAACTTCGCTCTAAGCTAACCGCCTTCTTTAAACCATTAAAAATAAGCATATCATGTCCCCCGGTCAAACCAACCTGTCCAAGATTCTTAAAACCCTGTCACCAGAATTAAATCCTGGTGAATACATTTTCCACAGCACCAATGACCTATCTCAATTTGATCAGAAGGATATTATTGGTCTCTTCAAAGAGAAAGAAGGTGTCACTGTGATCATTTCAAAAGAACTGGCAGATCAGAAGAAGATTGCTTACAAGTTCATTGCTTCGTGGATTACATTGAATGTTCACTCATCACTAGACGCAGTCGGTCTTACGGCTGCTTTTTCAAATGCACTCACCAAAGAGAATATCAGTGCCAATGTGATAGCAGGTTACTATCATGATCACATTTTTGTGGCAAAGAAAGATGCGGACAAGGCAATGAAAGCATTAATCTGGCTTTCAACTCAGTTGACATAATTCAACTTCTTTCTTAAATTTAGATTATCAAAAATACTATGACTGAAAATATATCTAAGCAACAACTATTGACAAGTCAACGTGTAGTTCAAATTTGTCTTTTTCTCGTAGCGGCCATGGCTATATCAGGCGGAGCTTTGCAAATGTTTTTGGGAGAGCCTGAAACTACCGCCAGGCTAGACAATGTTCACCGCTTTATGGCAGGAGTATACTTTACCTGTGGTGTAATTGGTTTATGGGCTGGTATTTCTATTCGCCAACAGAAAACCCTTGTCTACCTATTGGCAATGGCAATCTTTTTGGGTGGTGTTGGCCGTCTCGTTTCAATAAGTGTAGTTGGGATACCGGAACCACAAACTGTATGGCTAGGGTATTTGATTCCTGAGTTGCTTATTCCGATAATCATAGTTATTGCTCATCGAACTACCTTCAAACGTCACGAATTCTAGAAGGCTTTTTGCTCATCGTTTCTATCAGTAAGCTACTTACCACTGGGACATTCCCAATCCTGACTGAGGTTAATATAGACGGTAAGAAGTTTTGGGAGTGCAAGAATCTCGCCTACCTTTACATGGAGTAGTCATGAAGAACGTGTTTAAATTTTTGCTTCCTTCTTCGCTCGTTCCAGAGCCACTTCGCCAAGGTGTACGCATCACCAATATTTTGGCACTCACACTTTTTGTGCTTACTATTTTTCTTTTTTTTGTTTTATTTTCATTATTCGGCTGGTCAGCTACCTCCGGCTTCATTATTGCCGTGGCGTGTATTTTTCTTTTCACCATAATTGTGAACCACACGTTTTATAATTTCGGGCGACTACTTTTTTGTCTCGTGCCAGTTTATCTTACATTATTCATTTCTCTATATGGTAAAGAGGCCGAGCAGTATCATTCTTATATTACTTATTTTGATAGTCGCTTCGTTATTTTGGTCACCACTATTTTTCCTGCAATTGTTTTTAAATTATACGAACGCACAAAGATTGTTGTTTGTCTCGCATCAACCTTTGTTTGCCTTATGTTTTTTGACCCAATTCATTCGGCCTTAGGATTAGGTTATTTTCAGCGTGGTTTTGATCTTCCTTCTTATAATTACATTAACTACATTACCTTCACTTGCTATCTGGTCCTTTTATTTGGTGTATTTACCCTTAAGGTGATTATGGAAAGAGCAGAGCAGCAGGCGCAAAAATCCTTGCTTGAATTAAATTTTACAAATAATCAATTGATCAGCAGGAATCAAGACCTAACCCGACTGAATCATGCCATGGAGCTTCATCAGGAGAAATTACTTCGACAGCAGGAAGAAATTGAAACTAGTCATGAGAAGTTGACAGAAGCAAACTGGTTAATTAGCGAACATCAACAGAAGCTTATAACCTATAATCTTGAGTTGGAGAAGACAGTTCTCGAAAAAAGTGCAGACTTAATTGCCACCAATGAGGAGTTGGTAAGACATAATAATGAGCTTCAACAGTTTTCATATACCATTTCACACAACTTACGTGGTCCTGTTGCTCGCTTATTGGGACTCACTAATCTAATGGACAAACCAATTTCCGTGGCAGAAAAGGAGGTAGTAGGCTCATTAATTAGTAAATCAGGACGTGAATTAGACGAGGTGCTGAAGGACCTGAGCCTTATTATCGATATTCGAAATGATTTGTATCTCGTAAGAGAGAAAATTTCTTTTCATGAGGAATGGCGTAAGGCTGTTTCGATATTGCAAGACCAGATCAGACCAGATTATAAAATTGATATTGATTTTAGCGAAGCACCTGATACCTATTCGATACGGGCAATGATTCAAAGTATTTTATTTAATTTATTAAGTAATGCGATCAAATACCGAAACCCGGAAATGGACTTACAAATTAAGGTAAGGACTCATGTTAAGACAGGTCAGGATATAGTTCTTAAAATAACGGATAACGGATTAGGTTTTAATGTGGAGGGTCAAAAGGATAATCTGTTTAAGCTGTATAAGCGTTTTCATACTCATGTTGATGGAAAGGGGCTAGGGCTATACTTAGTAAAAACTCAATTAGATACATTGGGTGGCAAAATTGATATTGAAAGTGGAATCAATCGGGGAACCACATTTATAATCACCTTGCCTGTTTCACTTGATGTGAGTAAGCAAGTTTTCTTTGAAAGTGAGGCTGCTCAGATTTATTATGATGCAAATTTAAATAACACTGTCATTATCTGGAAAAAGGATATTAAGTCTATTGAATATCGAAGGGCATTTCAGATGGTTCTTCATACCCTTAAAACTTACCATACTCCTGGCTGGATCGCTGATTTAAGATTGCAAGGAAGAGTTGCAGAGGAAGATCAGATTTGGTTTTTAAAAACGATTTTGCCAGAAGCTGCGAGTGCTGGTTTAAAGCGGGTGGCGGCAGTAGGGTTTACAGATCCGATAAGAAGTACCTATTATGACCGAATGATTGCTAAATCAGCTGACTTAAATATTACATTAAAAGTCTTTGATTCTCTGGAAGAAGCAATCAATTGGATGGCTGGTTTTGTTCATCGAGCAAAAGTTGATTCCGCTTTTTAGTTAAATTGGGTGAGACCTACATATCAAACGCTAACTCCTCTTCAGCCAGGAGATAATATCTAATACTGATCTAGCATATATTTGATCACGTCAGTAGTCGTTACGATTCCAACGAGTTTGGAGTGATCATGTTCATCCACCACCGGCAGCGCATGAAACTCTTCAATGGCCAAAATTTCAGCCACTTCACGAATGCTATCGGATGCTTTTACCACACGAGGTTTATGTGACATCACTTGACCTATTGTTAACATTTCAAACACTGCTTCATCAGCCTGTTCTTGCCCGGCAAATAAACTACTGAAAGTCAGCCGGTTCAGATCCGTCTTGCTCACTATCCCAACTAATTGATTCCCCTGAACTACTGGGACGTGCCGAAATCCATGGCTTCGAATGAGGTCTCTGACGCTTACCAGTGAATCTTCTAATTGAACAGTTTGGGCATTTTTTGTCATGATGGTACTGACAGGCTCTCTCTTTTTCATAATTGATAACGTTTAGGTGACTTTATTTGGTTTGATATTTTATTACTCAATGGTAGAGTACAAAGCCAAAAGCGAGTATGACCTAGCACATAAGGATTTATGATTTATATCATTTCTAGAAAATAAATCAACACAGGATGCTAATATAAATGAACCGCTTAAAGAAATTTTGAACTTTCTTCTCAGATTTAATATCTTGACAAACAATCGAATTTTCATGAAACGAAGAAACTTCCTATTAATTGGCGCTGCCGGGGTAGCTGCCGTTTCCATTCCCACTTATAACTATTACTTTGGTGATGTTACCTACGATCCACTGCTGGCTCAACCACCATCATTGTCTTTGATATGGGAGACGCATGAAATACAAGCCATTGGAAAAAAATATATCCAACAAACCCCGGACGAACGCAGGGTAAGAACGCTAGTCAATCTCTTATCAGACGGAAGTACCTTACAGAATTTATCAATTGAAGATTTCAAATCAGGCAGAACGGTTTTGGTAGATGGTTGGATTCTATCAGAAACAGAAGCGAGACAGTGTGCATTGGCTTCCACCCTTGAACCCCCAACGAAATAAGATATGCATATAGACGCAAGGAACTTACCAAACAATTCTGTCATAGAAGGGGATGTTTGTATCGTTGGAGCCGGTGCTGCGGGAATAAGTATCGCATTGGATTGGGTGAATACCAATCATAAAGTCATTCTGCTTGAAAGTGGTGGCTTTGAATATGACGACAAAGTGCAGGATATGTATAAAGGCAAATCTACAGGCCAGAAATACTATCCCTTAAAATCCAGCCGCCTTTCCTATTTTGGTGGCACCACAGGTCATTGGGCAGGAATGTGTGCGCCTTTTGATGAGATTGACTTCATGAAACGAGATTGGGTTCCCAATAGTGGTTGGCCGATTACGAGAGAAGATTTAGATCCATTTTATGCGAGAGCGAATGAGAAGCTAAAGTTAGGACCTTACCGGTACGATTTAGAATACTGGCAAAAAGAAATGCCAGACATGAATCCGTTTCCGCTAGATGAAAATGTGGTGTGGCATAAGATGTGGCAACTTAGTCCAACAAGTGGTATGGCAGGTGTTGGATTCGGCAAAGCGTATAGAGACGATATTGTTAAAGCAAAAAATATTCATCTGTATACTTACTCCACCGTTGTGGACGTTCGGGCGAATGAAAGTGTGTCTGCCATTCAGGAGGTAGTGGTGAAAAATCTTGCCGGGAAAACACACACGGTTAAAGCAAAGTATTTTTTATTGGCCGGGGGTGCCATTCAAAATGCACGTATTCTCCTGGCGTCCAATACGCAGGCTAAGAAAGGATTGGGTAATGATAACGATGTAGTGGGTCGTTATTTTATGGAACATCTTGAAATTGAGACTTCGGAATTGTGGCTGTTCAAGCCCTTTCAATCAAAACTTTTTAGATGGGATAAAGTCTGGTGCGAATTGGCCATTAAAAAGGAAAGACAAATTGAAGAGAAGATTCTAAACGGCACACTTGGACCTAATGATTTGACTTGGGCAAAGCATTCAAAACCGCGAATGGAGATATGGCAAGATGAAGATCCAAGAAAATCTCAAGTTGAAATGTTTAAGAATTGGGATGCGGCTGGCGTGGAAGCTGAAAAAATAAAAGAAGGTAGCATCACGCGTGCCTATGAATTTCAAACCAGGATAGAACAAGCGCCTAACCCGGATTCTCGGATCAGCATTGGTGAAGAAAAAGATGCGTTGGGTGTTCCAATGGCAAACCTCCATTGGGCCTTAACGGATTTGGACAAAAGAAGCATTCGAAGAATCAACGAAATTGTCGGCTTGGAGATGGGGAAGGCAGGCCTGGGTCGCATGAGACTTAAGGAGGAATTTCGTGATAAGAATGACATGAGTTGGCCGGTTGGTACCAATGCAGGCTGGCATCATATGGGTACAACGCGCATGGGTACTGATGTTAAGAAAAGTGTGGTTGATCCTAACTGTCAGGTGCATGGGATCAATAACTTATATGTGGCAGGCTCTGGTTGTTATACTACGTCCGGAGCACCTAATCCTACGCTTACGATCGTTGCACTTTCTTTAAGGTTATCAGATTTTGTGAAAGAACAGTTGGGTAGCTAAGTTGTTTCAACTCACCGTCAATTATAATTTTGGCAACAGTTGGAGAAAAGAATCAATTTAATTCCTCACCACTTCAAAGAACGCGCTGTCGCTGGCAAAGGCTGAAAAAAGACCAAAGGCATTTGTAACGTTGGAAGGAGGTTCATTGAGATCTCTCGAATCCTGTGTTTGATTTTCGAATAGATCGGCATACTCTTTATTGACGCGGTAGACTTTAACTCTGTACCTGCCATATGTTTCCAGACTGAGACCCACGATATCATACGAATCGTTGCGGTTAGGAGCGGACACAAATCGAAAAGTGCGAAACAAACCGACAATAGTCGATGGGAAATTGGCAGGGAAAATTGGGTCAAATTTGTCAAGGCTTTCAATGGCAATGAAATGCAACTCATTTTCTGAATTGTCCCAGGTTACCGTTAGTCGTGCATTAGCAAAAAGAGCTACAAGTTGATCCCTCGTTGAAAGATTCAATTGAATTTGAGGGATGTTAATTTTGTCACCGGACAACTGCAATCCTTTTATCGGCTGAGGCACCACAGTAGTGGCCATTGCTGTTCTGCTCTTATTAATAACGGTGATTTCAAAAAGATCGTTTGGTTTGACCTGAAGATTATTCCCCAGATAGAAGTAGGTTTTCGATATCTTATCAAATTGCAGAAAATATTCCTGACTCTCTTTCTTTAAGACAACCGTAGCATTTTCAATGGCAGGTGCAATCGTATCACTACTTTCAATGGGAAGTATTTGATTGATTTTTATATTCTTGACATTTTCATTGGAAAAAAGATACGCCTCCACAACAAAATTATCTTCCGTCTTCACTTCTTCTGAGCATTGTAGACAAGTGATACCGGTAAACAAAACCAATAATGTACCTAATGTGACTCTTCGCTTCATAAATTAGAAATCAATGGCCAATGTTAAGTTGGGTGTAAAACCGAGATAGGTAACGGTAGTGGTCACCGCAGGCTTCTGTGAAAAGTCATACTCATAGTACCAGATATTAGTTCGGTTGTAAATATTAAAAAAAGATATGCCCAGGTCTCCCACAATTTTACCCTTTTCATCTACTGCAAACTTACGGTGTACGGAAAGATCAAGCCGATGGTAGGGTGATATCCTTGATCCGTTTTTAGTCCCTACTCCAATGTAGTTTAAGTCACGTCCGTCCAATAACGAAATGGAATATTGACCGACCGGCTCCGAGAAAGGTTTACCAGAGCCAAAAATGAATGTAGAAGCAAAATTCCACGCTCCGAAAGAATAGTTCTGAATGATCTTAAATTCGTGCAGTTGATCATTTATTGCTGGAAATTCTTCCCCATCATTGAAATCAGCGAAAGTGTTACGGACCCTCCCAAGGGTGTAAGAAACCCAGCCCGTATAGTTTCCTTTTTTCTTTTGGACTAAGAAATCAATCCCTTCGGCATAGCCATTACCCGAAAAGAAAAGCTGCGTAGCGCTATTGATTGCTGCTCCTGTTCGAAATCGTAAGGAAAATTCAGAAAGGTTCTGAAGGTTTTTTCGATAGGCCTCTATATCAAAGAGCCAACCGTTGGTCTCATAACTAACTCCCAGGATATAATGTTGAGCGCTACTCAGCTTCACCTGTTCTCCATCAGCCATTAACCAGAAGTCGCGCGACCCTTCCGTCAGATTTTCATTGATGATCCGATTAACAAACTGATAATAACTTCCATAGGCACCCTTTAGTTTGAATTGAGGAGTAAGTAGATAGGCGAAAGAAAGACGGGGCTCATATAGATATTGACGGGTGAGTTCGTAATAAGATGCACGCAGTCCGGTTAGGATGGATAGCTTCTTGTTCAATTGCCAATTGTCGGATACATAGGCAGAAGCATACTGACCACTTTGATTTTTTTCCAGGATAAGCAGCGAATCGTTTCTAAGATTTTTATAGTCGATATCAGATTGAGTTAAGGAGGCTCCCATTTCTATTTTATGAGTGGATGAGGCAAGCCATTCGGCATCCCATCGAGCAGTAAGATCCCTCACCCTGTTTTTTTCCAGGGTAGTTTGTCTTACTGAGAAAATAACCGAGTCTTGTGTAGGAATTTCCAGCTTCAGTGAAGCATCACGGTCATAGTTGCTAAAATATTCTGAAGCGGCAAATAATGTGTTTGTATAGAACCTATTATTCCACTGCCTTGACCATTTACCGGAAATACCTGTATTGCCCCAATCTGTTTTTTCTGAAACGACTGCATTAAAGAGGCGATCGTTTTGGCCAGGGATCAATTGGCGGGAATAATTCCGTGATTCATCCAAAAAATCTTTTCCATTATAAAGACTAACTGTGACAACGTCCTTATCGGAAGGCCTGATGGTGAGCTTGGAATTCCAGTCATAGAAATAGAAATTGGGTTGAGGTGCGGTGACACTTGTATTCTGGAGTGAATTATTGTTGATACCGGAAAAACTATTTTCCTTGAGAAAGTTTTTGGAAATATTTTGAAATGCCTTGCTCTGTAGAACATCAGTGAATGACCTTCTGCCAGCGAGGAGCAGGGAGATCTTTTTAGAAATCGGCATCTCGAAGTAGCCATTGACACTGAGCAGGTTCAAACCAACTCCTCCCTTAATCTTTTCAAAGCTTCCAGTCTTGCCGGTCATATCCACTACGCTGGAGAGCCGACCACCATACCTTGCCGGAAAGCCCCCCTTATAAAGTTGTACATCTTTAATTGCATTAGAGTTAAAGGCGCTAAAGAATCCAAAGAAGTGATCTACTTTATACACAGTCATTCCATCCAATAGAACTAAATTCTGATCGGGTGTTCCGCCACGAACAAACAACCCTGAAGAGCTTTCATTCGTACCTCCAACCCCTGGTAATAGTTGCAAGGAGCGGAAGATATCTACTTCTCCAATAGTAGGAAGGAGGGCGATTTGCTTTGTGGAGAGTGTGGCCTGACTTATTCCACTGGTAACATTAATAAACTGAAAAGCATCAGCTTTCACCTCAACAGCCGACAAAGTAGCCACAGAGGGTTCCAGTTCGATAAGAAACTTCCCTGCATTTAAGATTTCACGGGATAATTTTATCTCCCTGGTGTTGTAGCCAATATAGCTGATCAAAAGACTACAGGTATCTGATGGAATAGCGAGTAGCGTAAAATAGCCATCCGCATTGGTGGTTGTTCCTTTACCGGTGCCCTTCTGAATGATACTGGCGAAAGGAAGGGGTTCATTGGTTTTGACTTCCGCTACTTTCCCGGTCAGCATAAATTGAGCGAACAAAGCGTGAGAGAAAAGGAAAAATAGGGGGAAGAGAAATTTCATTCAGTTGCGATAAAGATAAATTATTGTTTTTGATTTGGTGAGTAATTTCTAGACTGCAAAGAAGGTTTATTGATAACTTTTAAAAATGCCGACCGATCTAAAGGCCTCGCAACAGTTAGGTATTGCTCTAATTGTTGCTCTCTGACCTCAACCTCCCGCTGATTTTTTCGTTAATGGATTAGTTAACCCCATCCCTAATGACTTTAAATTTCAAATTCTGGAAGAAAAGCAAAGAGATAAAACCTAAATCGTTCCTTCGCGAGTGGTCGGATGCCATTCTTTTTGCCGTGGTGGCCGCCACACTTATTCGGTGGACAACGGTGGAAGCTTTTGTCGTACCGACTCCTTCTATGGAGAACACCGTACTCGTGGGCGATTACCTTTTCGTAAGTAAATTTCATTATGGCACACGTACCGTTCGCACGCCCTTACAAATCCCTTTGTCGCACCAGAAGATTTGGGGAACTGAAATCCCCTCTTACCTGCCGTGGATTGAACTGCCATCCTATCGATTGCCCGGTATCAGTGAAGTAAAGCGGGGAGATGTGGTGGTATTCAATGCTCCTCCTAAAATTTTAAATAAAGGAGTGGAATATCCCATTGATTTGAAAACGTATTATGTGAAACGCTGTGTTGCTCTGGCGGGGGATAAGTTTGAAATTAAAGGTGGAAAGATCATTGTCAATGACGAGCCATTGGCCGTGCCGGCTAATATGAAGCTTAGTTATCTTATAGAAGCCAATGATGAAATCAATAAACGAAACCTGCGCTCACGAGGCCTCGACTCCGATGATTGTTACTTTATGGGAAGGTCTAAGGAGAATAAGGCAATTTATAGGATGTTACTCACGACCAACCAGCTAGAGCAGGTTAAATCTGTTGCCTACATTAATTCAATTCAAGCGGATTATACAAGAAGCGAAGGTCCTGATGATGGCATATTCCCACAAGCTAAATCGAACTCATGGAATGGCGATAATTACGGTCCCATTATTTTGCCCAAGGCGGGAATGGAGGTAGTGATTAATGATTCCACGCTTGCGTTTTATGGAGAGATCTTATCCCTCTACGAAGGACATAAGGACGTTGTACTTGAAGGTGGTAAGATGTTGGTGGATGGAAAGAAGGTTGAGAAGTATACGTTTAAACAGGACTATTATTTTATGATGGGTGACAATCGTCACAATTCACTGGATTCCCGCTACTGGGGCTTTGTACCCGAAGATCACATCACGGGCAAAGCTTTGTTTATCTGGATGTCTCTGGATCAGGAAGCTGACCTCTTGCACAAAGTAAGATGGAACCGAATTTTTAGCATGATCAAGTAGAGGACAAGCGGTGTCATGTTGAGCCTGTCGAAACATAACTCATTTTAATCCACACGGGATTCATTATCATGAGGACTAATTCTATCAAAAAGGCTTTTAAGTTCAAAATATTAATCTCATTTTTGGTCCAGTTGAGTTGAGCTACATCGGGTAGCGCTATCGATTTCCAACATTAGGGAAGAAATTGGGAAATTGGTGAGCCTCTTGTACCGCACCCGCGGTGCATGCCCTAATAAGAATGTTTTAGTTAAACATCTTATTAGTATTAAATGAAATCAGAACTATCTATTGTCAGATTCCAACCCTATCGGGAACGTGATATTTTATTATTAGAAGATTAATCAACCCAAACCCGCAAATATGAACCTGCGCATCTTTGAACTCGAACGCTTTCAATCACTTTACGAAAACACCGTTCCGTATAATTTAACGGAAAGTGGATTCCATCCTTTCACCCTGAAGGAACTTCTCACGGCTGGTGAGCTTGAGTCGTTAACAAAAACAGTCCTCGGCTATGGCCAGACGAATGGTTCTATTCCTTTGCGGAAGCGCATTGCTGCTTTATATCCGGGTTACAATGAAGACAATGTGCTGGTGACCAACGGATCTTCAGAAGCTAATTTTGTGGCATGCCATTCCTTATTGAAGAAAGGTGATGAAGTAGTCATGATGGTACCCAACTACATGCAGATATGGGGCATTGTAGAAGAGATGGGATGTACTCCAAAAGCATTTCACCTACGCGAAGAAAGTGGGTGGGCAGTTGATCTGAATGAATTGCGAAAGCAGGTAACATCCAAAACAAAAATGATTTCGGTTTGTAATCCAAACAATCCTACCGGATATATATTGACGATGGCAGAAATGAAGGAGATCGTTCGACTGGCAGAAAGTGTAGGTGCATGGATATTAGCCGATGAAATTTACCGTGGCGCGGAGTTAAGCGGAGTGGAGACTCCAAGTTTTGTAGGCATGTATGATAAAGTGATTGTGAATGGCGGACTTTCGAAAGCGTATGCTTTACCCGGTTTGCGTTTGGGTTGGCTGGCAGGGGATACTCAAACGATTGCCGATTCATGGGCGTATCATGATTACACTTCCATTACAGCCGGAATACTGAGCCATGAAGTTGGAGAAATTGCCTTGCGACCTGCCATGCGCGAGCGAATTTTTGCCCGCAATCGCGCGATGCTCAAAGAAAACTTAGATGCGTTGCAAGAATGGGTCAAGACGTATCAGCATATTATAAGGTTTGTTCCTCCGCAGGGTGGAGGCATGGCTTTCATGCATTACTCCTTGGATATTAAATCCACCGATTTGTCAGATTGGCTTAGAAAAGAAAAGGGAATCTTTATTGTCGCAGGAGATTGGTACGGGATGGACAAGTACATCCGCATTGGTATTGGTGCTGAGAAAGAATACTTATTAAACGGAATGAATATTCTGACAAAAGCCTTGCAAGAGCGATTTGGCGTTTAGGGTAGTCCTAAAAACCTAGTATTGTCAGGCTGAGCTTGTCGAAGCCAATTTAGAGAGTCGATACTAAAAAATATGTTTCGACAAGCTCAACATGACAAGGTTTTTAAAACTACCCTTTAATCAATGACGTGATGATAGATCATTTCAGAGACGGTGGCCATCGCTTCATTGGCAATAGGCTCTTCTTTGAATTCTTTTGATAGAAAAACTAAAACATATTTTCTTCCATCCGGCAGGTAAATAATACCTGAGTCATGATGGACGCTTGTGATGGAGCCTGTCTTGTGGGCGACTTTTACTTCCTTGGGGAGTTTAGCGGGAATAATTTCGTTGAATTGCTGATCTAACAGGATAGCAACCATGGCTTTGGAAGCTTCCGGACTTACGGCTTCACCATTTGCAATCTTTTCAAAGATGACCATCAGGTCATACGCCATGGTTATGTTATTCAATCCTTGGTGGTACGCTTTGTCATCCTCTACTCCACGAAGCACCTGCATGTCTTTTGCGCCATAGCTGCGAATCGTTTCCATTACGTTTTTGGCGTCCACTAATTCGATGATGATGTTAGTGGCCAGATTGCTGCTCACAATGATCATGTCATAAACGAGATCGGATAGTAATTTCTTTTTCCCCAATTGTTTATAAAGAAGATGTTCGCTGTCTTCAATCGAATCCAGACTGAAAGTACTTCCATCCACAATGCTCTTGAATTCATTTTTAATGAGGATGGAATCATTCAGAGAAAATTTACCCTCAGCCGCTTGTTTAAAGACTTCAATCATTACCGGAGTCTTCATGGTGCTGGCGGCATGGAAGTTTTCGTGTTCACGGATCAAAATTTCTTCACCCGTCTGAAGGTTTTTGAACGCCACCGCGAAAGTGCCTTCCTGTTTAGCAAGAAAGACATTGATTTTATTTGTTAATTTTTCTTTTTTGGATTGGCAAGATGAAAATGCCAGACTAACAATAATGAAGATAATAAGAGCGGAACTTTTAATCATTTAGGGGAAGTAATTGCCAAGCAAAACTAGGAAAATTTGAATACTTTAGTTTAACACTTCGTATGCACTTTGATAGAATCCCTTTTGCTGTACATACTCAAGCAGGTCAACGTAGAAAGGATGTGATCCGAGGGTGGCACTGTCGCCAATCATGATTAGCTTTTTCCGTGCACGCGTCATGGCCACATTGGTTCTTCGGATATCAGAAAGGAAACCAACTTCTCCTTTTTCATTGGAACGAACAAAGCTGATGGCGATAACATCTCTTTCCTGCCCCTGAAATGCATCCACGGTGTTGATGCTAATCAGGTTGTGTATTTCATTTAGTACATCCGAAGCCTCTGCCAGTTTATGAAGGCATTCTACCTGCGCACTGTAAGGGGCAATGATACCCAGCGTATAGTGTTTCTCCTGCCAGGCTTCTACCCCGATTTGATCAACTAGTTTTTCTACTTGCCTGATCAGCAATGCCGCTTCTTCTGTATTGATTCTACTTAATGTTTCGGGGTCCTGCGCTTCATTATATCCGCACCCGGCTGTATCAATGAAATCAATGGGAGGTAAGGAGCCGAGTGTGGCCAAGCGAACCGATTCATCCGCAATCAATTGGTTTTTGTAAAAATAGAAGGATGGAAACTGCATGATGTTTTCATTCATGCGGTATTGCACAGAAAGCATCGTAGCCGTCATCGGCTGCCGCTCAATACATTTTTCAAAAAGTGTTTTTGTCAATCCTGCTTTGGCAGCTTCATTCGATTTGATGGTAGGAGGGAGTTGGCAGTGATCGCCTGCGAAGATCACACGGTCTGCTTTGAGAATGGGAATCCAGCAAGCGGGCTCCAATGCTTGTGCGGCTTCATCAATAAAAACAGTTTTGTAACGCTTACCTCTCAGTAAATAATGATTGGAACCTACCAGTGTGCAGGTGATCACATCGCTGTTTTGCAAAAGATCATTGACAATGTAAAACTCCAACATATCGGCATCTGCCTTGAGGCCTTTCGCTTCATCCAGCAAGAGCTTTCGTTGCTGCTTTTCGGAATGACCAAAATTGCGCTTGTATTTAAAGGCACTGTCGCGAAGCTGTTGCATTCGCTTTCTAATGCTCTTCAACTCTTTATAGTATTCATGCGTTGCAATGCGGGCATCCAATGTTTTACTCAGGGATTGCTCCGTTACTCGCGCGGGATGACCAAGTCGCAAAACACGAAGACCTTCATTACTCAACTTATCTGCCAACAAGTCAACCGCGGCATTGCTGGGAGCACAAACCAGCGATTGGCCTTCAGCTTGCACTGTTGTTTTTATTGCCTGAACTAAAGTAGTTGTCTTGCCCGTCCCCGGTGGTCCATGAATGATACCGACATCCTGAGCCGTAAGTATTTTTTCTAAAGCACTCGTCTGACTGTTGTTTAATGGTGAGGGAGAATTGGGCGTATCGTTTAATTCTTTCTTCTTACTGATTACTTCTAAGTTCTGAAACGAAGCTTTTCTTCCTCCCAGCAACGTATCTCTTAGTTCTGCTATTCTTCCTTCCTCTGCTTTGATGACGAGCTTCATCGTGGCTTCCATTTCACGATAGCTCATCTCATCAAACATGACGTCCACGCCCAGCATTCCGTTTTCAATCCACTCGGGAAGATCATCTACGTTTAAGGTGATGACCATCAGGTTGTCGCGCACGTAGTTGATTACCCCACCCAAATTTTCTCTTTCAGGTGCATTGCCAGCATTGGAAAAAATACTGACGACTTTGCCACTGCCAAAGACATGGGGTTGATCAAGGTTATTGGTACGCTCGACTTCCAAGATAAACCGCTCGCCTGTCCCAATGTACGTGCGTTTCACTCGGACAGGATACCAGCATTTTCCTTCTTTGGTTTTTCGATGCAAGGGAAGAAGAAGCACCTTTTGTCGGTATTGTTCCAGGTCGGCCTGGCGCTCCATGCGAATAAGGTCAAGGGTATGGCGGAGTTCTTCGTTAATGCTCATGAAGTCCGCAAAGATAGGATACGGTTAATCTAATGTGTCAAATTCTAAAAAATATCTGCTTAAGCGGAGACTTCAGTTTTAAATCCTTTGTGTTTCCTTTGAGCTTTCTTTGCGAAACTTTGTGATATAGTTGTTACACAAAGGCGCACAAAGAGCAAGTGAAGTTTCACAGAGGGTAATTATTCTCACTACTCAACCTTTAGACGAATATTGTTTAGTTATGGATTGGATTAGATTACAAGAATCTATTGAGATAATAAACATAAATACCTGCCAGGAGGCCTTGCGTAGTTCCCCAGGCAGCATCGATAAGACTGATCCATAGCGGCCAACCCTTTACAAAGGATAGATTGGTAAAATCATAAACAACATAGATAACGAAGCCTACAAACGCACCCGTGCACACGGATACAATCAAGCGGTTATCCAATTGTAAGGCCATGCCTATAACAAAACTAAGCCCCAGGGATAAGGTTGCCTGAACAAACACTCCGATAGGAATATTGAAAATGACTTTTCCTTTTGAATCAAGATTGGCCAGAAAGCCCAGCGAGCTGCTGTACGATTTTGAAGCTATTACGGCAATCCAAATTAGATCCAGGAGAATAAAGATGACAATAGACGCGGCAGCGATCTTTAGGAATTTAAGGGTAAATAGAAAATTCATGGATTAATTAGTTTAAGGTAAGAACACCGTTTACATCAAATTGATTTTTCAGGGCAAACATTTTTTTTAAATTTCATCAATGAATTGAAGGGGCCGCGAGATAATAGCGGGTTAATCTGCTATTCCGAAAAACATCGAATAATGATCTCCTAATATTTTCAACTCTAAACTGCTAAGCCCATCGTCAATTTCACAGATCATATTGTCAGCCTGGTACGGACAATCAATCGCTTTAAAAATTTCTGGATAAGCAAGACGTGCTAATAGATAAACCTCCTGAAAAGTGATCATCGCGGTGGGAAAATTGACAATGAATACCACACCGCCTTCATAGCTCTTCGATTCATACTCAACGCCATTTGTAAATTCAATGCTCCGGTATTCGATGTAGGCTACATTGGGTGATTTATCGGTATCGATTTTTACTTTATAAATAGATTTTAGATAATCAATTAACTCATTCGGGTAACGCGCATGTTTAGGTAAATCCATTGACTTTAATCGTGATAAGAATCCATCAAACATATAACCGGTGCTAGTGCCATGCTTTACCATCACCCAGGTGCCCGGAATATTAGAGTTGGTAATGGGCACTTTAGGTTGGGGATCGGACATCACTTCCACTTCAGCGCCAAACGGAACTATCACCACTACTTTTGCTTTCAAATCTGAATTAGTTCTCAGCGAAAGTCCCTGTAGCGCATGAACATACAATTTACCTCCGGGTTCATAAACTTGTGAGAATCCACTGTATTGAGAAGTGGCATCAACTACAGATAATAGAGCTATTACTAAAACAATAAATTGTACCGGTCTTATTATTTTCATGACATCGGATTTTTAGTGAAGTAATTTTCTAAGCTTCTCTAGTTCTTCCTGATTCTTGGGTGATTTAATAATTTCCATAATCCCCTGCTTCTCGCGTGAGGTGAGCCTCCAGCTTAGTGAAGCTCGTGCGCTGTGCTGACGAATGCTATCCATATCCATAAGAATCGGGACTGTATAACTGCTGGGGAAGTATTGAATGTCCACCCGGTCAATCGGTGCCTTGAGCCAGGACTGTGCATAGCCGATTAGATTATCGTTGGTGATATCCTGAAAGTTTTCAAAATTATTATAAACGCTGGCGATGGGTTGGGTAAAATTATCCACGATAGTGGCTCCGGTAGTCTCATTTATGGCGGAAAGCTTTGGCGAGTCGCGTACTGAAAGGATGACTACCCCTGAAGTATTTTCTCCAATCCAATCTTTAAAGGCAAAAAGAAATCTAACCGCATCTGATAAACCAAAGTTATCAGAGATGCCAGCATCCATAATTTCAACAGGCGGATTGGTTGGCAAGGTAGTATTTGGAGTGATGTAAGGGAAAGTAGCACTCATCCGCAACGCAGAAAGGAAACGCAGATTCTCTGCGCCCTGGTCTTTAAACAATCCTTGAAAATCAACACCACTAAGTTTAGGACTTGAGTATCCGGGCAGATTCAAGATTTCAGAATTCATATAGGAGACCGGCAATGAAGAGATGTAAAGTTTTCTACCATCGTTGACTACAGTAGGCGCCAAAATGAGGATGGGGACTTTCGCTTCCAATTCAGGTTGTTGATAGGCGGTCACGGGTTTGTCCATGAGCATCTCTGTGTTAATATTGAGTTGCTCTTCAAATGTATAGCCGCGGTCTTTCTTATAGTTTATTCCCGCATAGTCAAAGCTTGTAAAGCCGACAAAGAGGTCGTTGGCAAGTAAGCCAAAGATGAGGGGGTTTAGGTTATCCGTTGCAATGCGTTGCCGATGTTCGTAGGAATAGGGATTTATTTTTTCTCCAAGATTTTGTCTCAGTTTCACTTCGCGGAAATAGCTGGCGCCAATCAATCCACCGGAGGCTCCGGTGATCAGCATACTATTGTTCATCAGCTTTCCATCTGTAAGGCTATCGGCTGTCTGCAATGCGACCATCGTCCAGAGAGCGGCTCGCTTTCCGCCACCACTTACACATATAAAAACCATTTTAGGTTTTCCTTCGCCTTCAAATTTTGACCTCCAGTTGGTGAGTGCCTTAAGGGTCATTGTCTTATCCCTAAGAATCGTAGTGCTGTCATTGAGTGCTTTGATATTTTCAATATTGTATTCTGCAGGTTGTCGATAGTAATCCAAGCCAAATGCAGGATATGTTTTTGAAAAGCTTCCTTCTCCTACTAAAAAATTAATGAAGAGAAAAATAATCAGACCTGCGGTAATGGACCATCCTCCGAACCAATATGAAAATGCACCGGACATCATAACAAAAATGGTGAGGAAGATCATGGCGCTGCCGGCAGCCGGAAGTTGGAAAGCAGGATAGTCTTTAAAAATCCCAAGTACCATTACCATGGCGAAAATAAAGAGTTCAATGATGACAAGGTTGAAGTGATTTTGATCAAACACTTGAACAATGGCATTTCGATCGTAAAAATCCTTCTCGTCATTGACTTGTTTAAACTTTAAATCATAATCCAGATAGTTATCAACACGAACCTGCTTTTTTCTGGCAATGTCTAATTTCTTCATGGCGCTGGCGCGCGTCACGCGCACATTTTGCTTTAGCTTTTCATCCAGCCGGCAGACCATGTATTTAAAAATATCTTTTTGCGTGAATAGAAAATAGATACTCACCAGAACCGTCATAAACACATAGCCCAACAGAAACCCTGCAACATCTAACGCCAGCTCAATACCCGTGGTGTATTCGTTGCTGATTTGGAATTCAATAATCTGATAGAGGTAAGTGATTATAAAAATCACGGGTAAAATACTGTTGTTAAGACTGAACTTGCTAAAAGGTTTCGAGAGCGCACCCACGAAAGAAAATCGATGCCCGTCAGAGATATAGCAAGTGATATTGAAGGAAACGGTAAACCCTGACGTAATTAGGCCCATGATCATGAAGCTGGTGAAGTTGACCTCGTTCATGTATTCCGGATCTAGGAAGAGGTAGGGAATGCCAATGTACTTGCCAAAATTTCCCGTCACCATGGCAAAGAGAATAATCCAGCACAGGAGCAGCACCTGATTTCTGCGGATATTATTAATAAACAGTTGAATAGGGAAGGAGTAAACGAAAGAATTCCAAAGGGTAAAAATGCGTGCCATAGGTCAACTGTATTTTTAAAGATAGGGCTTTTTCTCCATTCGACTAAACTTTTGACAGTACCTCATATTTAAAGAAAATGAAAGGCCACACCCAGCAATGGAAAAATTAGTTTTTCTGATATTTTGGATTCAATTTACTAGCTGCTAATCATGGTACTGTGCCACTAGTAACCAAGCCCTTTCATATTTACCGTTCCTCTGCCGGTTCCGGAAAAACACGTACCCTGGCGAAGGAGTATATTAAGCTGGCCCTGAGTGGAAAGCCTGATTACTACCGTTTTATTCTGGCCGTGACGTTTGCCAATCAGGCTACGCTGGAAATGAAGGAGCGGATTATGCGCTACCTCGATGACTTTGCCAAGGGAAAAGCAAACGATCTGGGAAAAGAGATTAAAAGTGAACTTGTTTTGACGGATGCTCAACTGATAGCAAAGAGCAAAGAATTACAATCTACTATTTTACATCACTATTCTCAGTTTGCCATCAGTACCATCGATGCTTTCTTCCAGAAAGTCATTAGATCATTTACACGAGAGGCAGGCTTGCTCGGTAATTTCAGGTTAGAGGTTGACCATGAGCTGGTGTTGGACGAGGTCATTGCCGAATTGATGGATGAGCTGGGAACCAATGAGCAACTGACCCGGTGGGTAGTCGAATTTTCAAGGAACAGATTATTGGAAGGCGAAAACTGGAACATTACCGAAGCACTCAAAGGTTTTTCAAAAGAAATATTTAATGAAAATTTCAAAGTCATTGAAGATGATATTCTCAAACCTTTTGAGAAAAAGAAAAATCCCTATCACGACTATTTGGTAATTCTCCGAAGTGAAGTTGATGCATTTATGAACTTTATGAAGAGTCGGGCCAAAACAGCACTTCAAATTCTTGAAAGAAATTCAATTACAGTTGAAGATTTCAACTATGGAAATAGTGGCACTCCTCTAAAGTACTTTGAAATGTTTGCGCAAGAGGAGTATTGTGAAGTCAAACCAAGATTGCAGGAACGACTTGAAGATGCAACAAGCTGGCCAAAAAAGAAAGGACCAAACTATAATCGACTCTTATCCCTGACAAATAATGAATTGATGCCCATCCTTCAGGAGATGGTCAATTATGATGAGAAGAACTTTAAAAAGTTTAATTCAGCCAAATTAGTTCTTAAGAATTTCTACTCGTTTGGCTTGTTGGCCGATATCACACGAAAATTGAAAGACTACAAGGAAGAGAATAACCTCATGTTGCTTTCAGATGCGCCAAAGTTTTTAAATGGCGTTATCAATGATAGCGATACGCCTTTCATCTACGAGAAGGTCGGATCCTTTTTCAAAAACTATCTCATTGACGAGTTTCAGGATACTTCAGGCTATCAATGGAAGAATTTTTTGCCTTTGCTAAAGGATTCGTTGGATCAAAACCAGTCCAATCTGATTGTAGGGGATGTAAAACAATCGATCTACCGGTGGCGCGGAGGAGATCTTCAGTTGCTGCAAAGTGAAGTGGAAGAAGAGATTGGTAAATCGAGAACGGAAGTCACCCCTCTCGATACCAACTACCGGAGTGCTGAAAATATTGTGACTTTTAACAATACACTTTTTCAACGCGCCTCGGCCATTGTCTCGGAAGTTCTGGAGCAGCCTTTGCCTGAGCAGGCTTTTTTTGATGTACATCAGAAGCCGTTCAAGTTTCTTGGGAAAGGCTATGTGAGAATTAATTTCATGGAGCGAGGCGAAGATGAAGAAAGCTGGGATGAACAAGCCATGCGGCAATTGCCTTATCTGATTGAGGAACTGCAGGACAAGAAGGTAGCGCTCAAGGATATTGCAATCATTGTTCGTAAAAATGCGGAAGGGCAACGCATCGCGACTTATTTATTACAATACAAAAATTCTGGAGAGGCAAAACCGGGTTATCGGTATGATGTGGTGTCCAGAGAATCTCTCCGACTGGATACCGCTGCTTCGGTTAACCTCTTGTTGAGTGCATTGAAATACCTAAACAATCCCAGTGATGCCATAGTTCGTGGGCAGTTAGCGTTTGAAGTTTCCAAGGGCGAGCAACTCGAAAGTATCTTTTATGATGCAGGAAAAAATAATCTGCACTCTATTTTGCCTGATGAATTTTTGCATTACAATACATGGCTGAATAAACTTTCTATTTTTGAACTGACCGAAGAGCTGATTCGAATTTTCAAACTCGGTGAGGAACCAAAAGAACTGGCTTACCTGCAGGCATTTCAGGATACGGTGTTGGAATTTGCAGCGCAGGAAAAAAACGATGTAGCCTCTTTTCTCCTTTGGTGGGATAATAATAAAGCCAAAAAAGATAAATCCATCAAGGTTGCGGGAAATATTGACGCGGTAAATATCCTCACCATTCACGGGTCAAAGGGACTTCAGTTTAAATATGTGATAATTCCATTTTGCCAGTGGAAACTCAATCATGAGCAGCCACCACTTTTGTGGACAGCTTCTTCTGAGAAACCCTTTGATACCCTAGGTCATTTGGCAGTAAGGTATAGCAGCAGTCTTGACCGTTCTTTATTTCAAGAAGATTACCAGCACGAGTTGATCAAGGCGCACCTGGATAATCTCAACCTCCTTTACGTTGCTTTCACGCGGGCCGAAGAGGGGCTGATCATCTCCGCCTCTAAACCGAAGGAGAAGAACCTGGAGAACGCAAAGCAGAAAAAAAAATTAGGGACGGTAGGCGATTTGCTTTATGAATGTGTAAGCCGGGAGAAATTCTATAATCCGGAGTTAAATCAGTACGAGGTAGGCACATTGGAGAAATTGGATACTGCCCAAAACAGAGAAGAATATGAGCCAACTACATTGTACAAATATGCATCCTATGACTGGAGGAAAAAGCTCGTCATTAAAAAAAAAGGAGCTGAATATTTCCTTCCCACGGTTACAGATAAACGAATAAAGATCAATTACGGAATTGCGCTCCATAGTGCCCTGGCTAAAATTCATTATGCGACACAAGTTAAAGAGGTGTTGCATGAATTGCACAGCAGTAATGAATTAGCGAAAGAAGAGATGGATGTCATTTCAGCGACTCTGGAGAACATGATGAAACATCCGGTCATTGGCAAATGGTTTGGTAAGGAATGGTCCGTAAAAACAGAGGCGACTGTTCTGATGCCGGGCGCGCGACAAAGCAGAATCGATCGCGTCATGATGAGCGCCAAGCGAACAGTTATTGTTGATTACAAGACAGGAGAAAAGAAAGACGTTGATCGAAAGCAGGTAGAGGAGTATGCAGGTATTCTCTCACGGATGGGCTATGCCTACGTGGAGGCTTACCTTCTTTACCTGGAGGAATTGGAGGTGGTGGAAGTTATGAGTAAGTCCAACTTGAGTTTGTTTTAATGACAATATGATGTTATACAAAACAATAAATAAGAACGTCATTTCGAAGGAAGCATGACTGAGAAATCTACTTTTAAGGAATTGGTAGATTTCTCGCTCAAGCTCGAAATGACCTCAACAATTTAACATCAGGTAAACCACGATTGAAGTGAAACCATTTCTAAAAGAGCTGGCCGAGGACATCATCAGGAACAACCAACCGTTGGATAAGCTGACGATTGTCTTTCCGAATCGGAGGGCGGCCCTGTTTTTTAGTAAATACCTGACGGAAAGCCTAAGCAAACCTTCCTGGTCTCCGCGATTATTGAGCATTGAAGAATTTTTTTCTGGACTGTCCGATTTACAAGAACCCGATCGGTTGTCGCTGATATTCAAGCTCTACAAAGTCTATATTTCTATCTTAAAGAACGAAGAGCCCTTTGATCAGTTTTATTTCTGGGGCGAAATGCTGCTGCGCGATTTTGATGAGGTGGATAAATATTTGATTGATGCCCAATTTTTGTTCAAGGACCTGAGTCAGTTAAAAGAGCTTGATGAGACATTTGATTACCTCACTGAAGAGCAAAAAGATTTTTTAAAGCAGTTCTGGATTGGCTTTGAAGAGAAACCTTCCCTGAGCAAAGATGAATTTCTGAAAATATGGAGAAAGCTGCCAGAGGTATATGCGCGCTTCACCAAAACACTCCGAAAGGAAGGCTTGGGTTATGAGGGAATGATTCATCGCGAAGTAGCAGAGAAGATCAAAAAATTAAAACTGCCCAAAGAATATGAAGACAGCTCAGGGATAATTTTTGCCGGATTTAATGCATTGACAAAGGCCGAAGAGACCATCATAAGCCATTTCGTAGAGAATGGGTCAAGAATCTATTGGGATGCGGATACTTATTATGTCAGCGATAAGCGTCAGGAGGCGGGTCAATTTATGCGGCAATATCAACTTCATCCGAAATTGGGCAATACATTTTATGACGCACTGCCCAGCTCTTTCAAAACGGAAAAAGAAATAAAGCTTACGGGGGTATCACAACGCATTGGTCAGGCAAAGTTGGTGGGGCAGCAAATAGGAGAAGAACTGCTGAAGGGCCTTGATCCGGAGAAGACCGTGATTGTTTTGCCGGATGAATCCATGTTGCTGCCGATCCTTCATTCGTTGCCGCCTTCGCTGGAGAATATCAACGTGACCATGGGGTATCCCTTGCGCAATACTCCGTTATACAATTTACTTGATTTGCTCCTCGAACTTCACGTGCAACGAAAGGGAGACTATTTTAGCCATCGACAAGTGACCGCCATCCTTGGCCATGCCTATATACAAGCCATTGATGAAGGGAACGCATTGCGTATCCGCAAAGAGATTATTGATAAAAATCGTGTGTACATAACGGCCGGTGATTTGCAAATTGAGAATTCTATTCTGTCCGATATTTTTACAATCATTGAGCCAAGCGGAGCTACCGAATACCTACTGACCGTGATCCGTCAGTTAGGAGCGAGTTTTTCCGATCGGCAGAGTTTTGATCGCGAATACGCGTTTCATTTTCATCGCCACCTTTCCCGGCTTCAGGAGATACTGATGGAGTCTGCCAATCACCCGGAGTGGAGAGGATTTCAAAAACTCTTCCGGCAGGTGGTGTTGTCACAAAAAATTCCGTTTACGGGCGAACCTTTAAAGGGATTGCAGGTGATGGGGGTGTTGGAGACACGTAACCTGGATTTTGAAAATGTATTTGTTATTTCACTAAATGAAGGAATGTTGCCGGCTTCTGCCAAACAGGGATCCTATATTCCGCACAGCATACGAAAAGCTTACGGATTGCCAACATACGAACATCAGGATGCTATCTATGCCTATCTTTTTTACCGACTGTTGCAGCGGAGTGAGCGTATTCATCTTTATTATAATACGGAGCCTGATATTCTGGGCAATGGTGAAATGAGCCGCTACGTTCAGCAGCTGGTGTATGAATCAGGGTTGAAAGTAGATCAGTTGGTTCTGCACAATCCGATTGAAGTCAATACAACAAAAGAAGTGACCATCCGGAAGACGCCTGAGGTACTTGCTTTATTGGATAAATACAAAATAGGAGGTGACAGGGAACTGACACCCTCCGCGCTCAATGACTTTATCGAATGCCGGTTGAGGTTCTATCTTAAGCATCTTGCCCAACTGAAGGAGCCCAACGAAGTAGAGGAAGATCTCGATGCGCGTGTCTTTGGAAATTTACTGCATGATATTATTCATTGGTTTTATGAAGAGCTTCGGGCACAGAGAGACGGAGTTATAATGAAGGAGGATTTGATCAATCAAAAGGGAAAAGTGGATGATTTGATTGATCGGGCCTTTCGTAAACATTATCATTTGGAAGAGAACAAGCCGGTGGATTATCAGGGCCAACGGGTAATTGTGAGAGAAATCGTCAGGGAGTTTGCTTTGAAGATTCTGGAGAAGGATGCCCTCTATGCTCCGTTTACGATCGAAATGCTAGAGAATAAAATCACTGTTCCTTTGGAATTAAATAATGATGTCAAATTAAGACTGGCGGGAAAAATTGACAGAGCTGATCAGAAAAATGGCATGGTAAGAGTAATTG